>JAUVRX010000085.1 GCA_030597375.1 Acidobacteriota bacterium | reverse complement strand
TCAAGTCGGCGGCCTCCAGGTCTCGCAGCAGGTCCTCCCTGTCCTCACCCTTCTCGTAGTAGGAGTTGAGAAGACCCAGTTTGGCTGCGACGAAGTCGGGATCCAGCTCGACCGCCTTCGAGTAGAAGGATGCGGCATCCTCCATGTAGAGGCTCATCCGGGCGTTGAGACCCTGCTCGAAAGCTGCCAACGCTTCCGGAGAGCTCGTGGTCCATTGCGGCTGGCGGTCCCGGAAAAGTACCGAGGCGGCCAGTCCAATCACCAGGACCGCTAGTGCGATGATCCAGAGCTTGCGCATCGTGGTACCTCCTGGTCGCAGGCGATGGCGACCAAGGTGACATCATCGTAGGGCTCGTTGCCCTGAGTGAACTCTTCGAGCGCCAGGATGACGCTCTGGATGACGGCTTTCGGCTCAGATGGCGCCGCGGCCACCACCTGTGACAGTCGCTCGCTGCCAAAGCTCTCGCCGCTCGGCGAGAGGGCATCCAGCACCCCGTCCGAGTATCCGAGAACCAGGTCACCCTCCTGCATCGGCGCGTGGCAGATCTCGTAGTCACCGTTGACGAGGGCTCCGAGCGGCAGTCGATGCTCGGGCAGGGGGAGCTCCACGACGGTCCCTTCGTGCGAGCGATGCAGGAGCTGCGGCTGACCGGCCAGTAGGTAGTCGATTCCCCTGCCATCCGCGGACGAGGTCAGGTAGGCCAGAGCCACGAAGCTCTTCTTGCGACCGAATCGGTAGAGACGCTGATTGGCCAGGGCGAAGAGCTCGACGGGATCGGTGTGGGTCATGGCGAGCGAGTGGAGGGCCTCGTGGGCCGCCATCATCACCATCGCACCGGAGACAGACTTGCCGGCGACGTCGCCGTAGACGACCGCGCAGGAGTCCTCCCTCGGGCCAGGCAGCTCGGTATAGAAATCACCGCCGACATGGCGTGCAGGCCGGCAAAGGGCCGCGACTCGCCAGCCCGGTCCAAGGCTCACCGCTGGTGGCAGCAGATTCGCCTGCACCGAGGCCGCGATCTCGAGCTCTCGTTCCAACTCGGCCTGATGGGTTCGCTCATCGAGCAAAAGGCTGGTTTCCAGTGCGATGGCGACCTGGTTCATCAAACTCTCCAACAGGCTGAGCTCCTCCTTGTCCAGTGGAATCTGGCCGGACTTGGCGGATAACACGACCAATCCGATCTGTCGTCGTGGGGAGGAAAGGTCACCGACGACTTCGACCCCGGCCGCCTCCAGCCTGTCGATGACCTCGTCGGCACCGGGGAGGTCGTCCAACAGCAGTTTCAGGCTGCTGACCTGAGTGAGCTTGTTGCGCTTCGAGAGCTGCCTGTGCAGCTCTGGGAAGAGTGGTAGCCGTTGGGGAAGCGATTCGGGACCGGCGATTCTCTCGAGATCGGAGTCGCGAAGCAGGTAGAGGGCCGCGAATTCCAGGCCCAGAGTCCGGGGTAGCCGTTCCATCAGGTCGGTGACCACGGCAGCCAGATCCACCTGGCCGGTCACAGCCTGCCCCAACTCCTGCAGGGTCCGGCGAAGCCGCCGGCGCTCGGCGAAGAACCAGCCATCCACGAGAACCTGAAGGCGCCGCCTGAGGGGCTCGAAGAGCAGGGCGATGACGAGGGCAAAGACCAGGGGAAAGTACGGGGAAGCGGCCAGTCGGGTATCTCGAGCCAGGGTATTGAACAGGGTGATTCCAAGAGCGTAGAGGCCCGTGATGACGACCGTCGTCGCGGTGTAGAGCACGCTCTTGTGAAGGATGACGCGGATATCCATCATCTGGAACCGGACGATCGCGTAGGCAAACGTCAGCGGTACGAGGATCAGGGGGGCGACGCCGTAGAACAGGAACTTCTCTGTGTGGAGAAACGACGGGAAGGCGACCGCCGCGATCAGGAAGGGCACCAGGCCGAACACGGATCCCATGAGTACGAGGGCAGCTCCGCGCCGTTGCTTCGGGTCCTCGAGGCGATAGGCGTTGACGCCGAGAGCCGTCAGGCCCAGCAGCATGTAGATGGCAAGCACCCACCAATTGGCCACCGGAGCACCGCTGATCAGGGGAAGCTCGGCCCGCTTCCACTGGGCCTGGGCCAGGCTGGTGATGAGGACCAGGGGAGGAATCAGGTAGATGGCTGTCAGTGTGGCCAACCAACGCCGCCTCTTCGGCCGATAGGCCGGGTCGCCGGCTGCCGGTCGCAAAGGCACCGGCCGCGGGAAGATGAGGAAGAAATGGAGAAAACTGGCCGGCAGGAAGAGCAATGCCACCGTGCCGGTGTTCAAGACGAAGGTATCGACCCAGGAATAGGAAGCGGGACGCAGACGGCAGACGAGGAACAGCAGGAAGAGTATGCAGAGCAGAAAGAAGATCTGGGCTGCTCTCAGTCGAGGTTGTCGCCGTAGAACGAAGAGACCGATGAAGAAGAAGGCGAAGCCCAGAAGGCAGGCATAGAGATAGGTTGGGCTGCCGATGCGGAAGCGACCCATTTCCACTCCGACCTCTTTGACATGCTTCGATCGTCGCAGTAGATAGGGTACGGTCTCGCCGATCTCCTGTTGATTGAGGAGCGCCGCTGCGTGCTCCTTGGAACGCAGAATGGTGCGGTCGATCCCGACGATCCGATCGCCGGATCGGATGCCGGCGCGCTCCGCTCCCGACCCCGGAACGACCTCCCGCACCGTCAGGCGACCGGGGGCATCGGCTTCCAGCACCACGCCATCGAAGGGCCGGGGCAGGAACATGTCGGCAATGGACAGCCCGGCGACCACGAAGGCCAGGAGGCCAAAGAACAGTAGTACCCCGGCTGCTGTGATGTCACGCATCGCAACAGTCCTCATCATAGATGAGTACGGTGTTGTCGGCGCAGGGTTCTGCCAGGCGTCTCCCATGACTTGACCACGTCACCTTTCAGTCGAGCTCTGAGGAACGGTGCCCAGGGGTCCAGGGGTAGGCAGGGATGGCCGTACGGCCCCTCTTTCGGGTATGGTGCTGGATCGGACTTACCTCTAGACTGCTGACCTGAAAATGCCTCACCTGCGGAGCACTACCTCGGAGAACTCGCCATGACCTCTGGACTCGACAGGGAGACTCTCGAGCTCAGCCTCGAGGCCTTCCGCGACTTCGCGGCGGAGAAGCTCTCGGACGAAGTGCTTCTCGATCTGGATGCGCGAGACGAGTTCCCGGTGGACCTGGTTCGCGAGCTCTGCGGATCGGGCCTGGGTATCCAGCTTCTGTTCATCGACGAGGAGTACGGTGGCATGGGTGGGGGTGCGTTCGACGTCTACCGGATCTGTGAGGAGCTCGCTCGGGTCGACCTGGGGATCGCTACCGGGGTCCTGGCGACGTTTCTCGGCAGCGATCCGATTCGTTTCGGCGGTACCGAGGAGCAGAAGAAGCACTGGCTGGGGCGGATCGCCGAGGAGGGCCTCCTTTTCGCCTACTGCGCCACGGAGCCCGAAGCGGGGAGCGATCTGGGTGCCCTGAAATCGACGGCGGAGCGAGTCGAGGAAGACGGCGAGGTCGTCGGCTACCGCATCAACGGCAGCAAGCAGTGGATCAGCAACGGAGGCTACGCGGATGTCTACACGGTGCTCGCTACGGCGCCTGACGGGCCGAGCTGGTTCATCGTCGAGGCCGGTGCTGCCGGTCTGGGTCCGGGGCAGCCCGAGGACAAGCATGGAATCCGCGCCAGCAACACGGCCGCGGTCGGTTTCACCGACGTGGTGGTCGATGCGGATCGATTGGTCGGTGGCCGCGAGGGGCAAGGGCTCCTACAGGCCCAGGCGGTCTTTGGCTACACGCGGTTGATGGTGGCCGCCTTCGGGTTGGGTGGTGGATGGGCAGCGCTCGACCGGGCGATTCCGTACTCGACCGAGAGAGTCCAGGGTGGCAGTCCGTTGTCCGAAAAGCAGGGCTACACCCACAAGCTCATTGTCCCCAATGTCGCCTGGCTGGAAGCAGGGCGCGCCTATGTCGAGGAGACGGCGCGACGCATCGACAGTGGAGAGGGGTCTCTCAATACCGAGGGCGCCATTGCCAAGTACCTGTCGAGCGAAGCCGGTCTGAGCGCAGCGGAGGACAGCATCCAGGCTCTCGGCGGTTACGGCTACACGCGCGAGTACATGGTGGAGAAGATCAGGCGCGACGTCCGCATCACGACGATCTACGAGGGTACCTCCGAGATCCTCGAGATGACCATCGCCAGGGACCTGTGGCAGCTCCACCTCAAGACCAGGGGAGAGCATTTCCACGACCGGGCCCGGACCTTCGAGAGCCTGCATTCCCAGCACCCGCAGATGGGCGCGGACATCGTCGCCCTGGCCTTTCATGCCCTCGCAGAAGTCCTGGAGCGATCGCGGTTGGCGCGCTTGACGAGGAACCAGCATCTCCTCCTGCGCCTGGGAGAGCTCATCGCCTATGCGGAAGGCGCTGCCGGTCTGATCAGCCGTGCGGTCGGATCGGCCGAGGGCTCCCTCGACCCCAAGGCCGATCGTCGGTTCTCTGCTCGGGGTCTGGCCATCTTCTCTCGTATCTGCGCACGACAAGCGGCGATGAAAGTGGCATCTCAGGGACTGCAACTGATCATCGGCACAGGGGGCGTCCCCGTGCCCGACGGAGTCGCGGCCCTCGAGGCGGAAATGAACATCGCTCGGATTCACCAGGCTCAGCAGGGCCTGATGGAGGACATGAACCTGGCTGCGGATCTCATCTACGATCGCCAGCAGGCCTGAGGCGCCAGGATCTGTCTACCTGGCAGACGGAAAGAACGCGAAATGAAGAAAAGTAGACATCGGGCAGTTGCCATCGTCGGAGTCGGGGCCGTGCTCCCGGATGCTCCTGACGCACCCTCCTTCTGGGAGAACATCAAACAGGGACGCTACAGCATCAGTGAGGTCCCCAGGGACCGCTGGGATCCGGAGCTGTTCTGGGATGCCGACCCCAAGGCGCCGGACAAGACCTACTCGAAGATCGGAGGCTGGGTGAAGGAGTGGGCCTGGGAGCCACTGAAGTGGCATCTGCCGATCCCGCCGAAGGTGAGCGAGTCGATGGACCGCACCCAGAAGTGGGCCCTCCTGGGAGCTCGAGAGGCTCTGGCGGACTTTGGATATCCGCAGCGTCCGTTGGACCGCGAGCGCACGGCTGTGATCTTGGGAAACGCCATGGGTGGCGACCTCCACTACGAGACGGCCACCCGCATCTCCTATCCCGAGATCGCTCGGGAGCTGGAGCGAGCGCCGAGCTTCGCGGAGCTGCCAGACGAGGTCAGGGCACGGGTGGGCCGAGAGCTCGGCAACCAGGTGGGGAAGATCTATCCCCAGATCACCGAAGACACGATGCCTGGCGAGCTGGCCAACATCATCGCCGGTCGCATTGCGAATCTATTCGACTTCCGTGGACCGAACTACATCGTCGATGCGGCCTGTGCCTCCGCGATGGCCGCGATCCATGCCGCCGTCGAGGGGCTGGAGGAAGAGGACTACGACGCCGTCCTGACCGGTGGGATCGACGCCAACATGAGTGCCGCCACCTACACGAAGTTTTGCAAGATCGGTGCACTCTCCGCCACCGGTACCCGCCCCTTCGCAGAGGGTGCCGACGGGTTCGTCATGGGTGAGGGAGCAGCCATCCTGCTGCTCAAACGGCTGCGCGACGCCGAGCGCGACGGCGATCGGATCTATGCCGTGATCCGGGGGATGGGCGGCTCGAGCGATGGCCGAGGCAAGGGGATCACCGCGCCCAATCCGGTAGGGCAGCGATTGGCGGTGGAGAGGGCATGGCGACGCGCAGGATTGGTACCGGGCAAGGCCACACTCATGGAGGGGCACGGCACCTCGACGCGAGTCGGGGACGTCGTCGAGCTGGAGTGTCTGACCGAGGCATTCGCCCCGTTCGGC
The DNA here is from genome assembly GCA_030597375.1 of Acidobacteriota bacterium. Lineage (GTDB taxonomy): Bacteria > Acidobacteriota > Thermoanaerobaculia > Multivoradales > JAHEKO01 > JAUVRX01. Next base: position 3,967 of record JAUVRX010000085.1, on the reverse strand, counting down.
TTCCAGCCCGGCAGCCTTCCCCTGGGTTCGGTGAAATCCAACATCGGTCATCTCAAAGGCGCTGCGGGCGCCGCCGGAGTGCTCAAAGTCGCCTATGCCTTGCGCGACAAGGTGCTGCCACCGAGCCTCGGCTTCGAGCGCCCCAATCCCAACATCGACTTCTCCCGTTGCCCGTTCTTTGTCAACACCGAGCTGCGGTCCTGGGATGCAGAGGAAGGGGAAGTGAGGCGGGCTGGGGTGAGCGCCTTCGGTTTCGGCGGCACCAATTTCCATGCCGTTCTCGAGGAGTACATTCCGGGACGAATTCCCGACCGGGAGGGGCTCGCGATCTCCGTGGGAGAAGAGACTCGAGTACAGGTTGGCAGCAGGAGCGAGAAGGTGCCTCTTCGAGGAGCCCTGGTTCTGGGAGCCGATTCCACGTCCGAGCTGGCCGGCAGACTGGAGGAAGTGCTCGCGAAGGCCGAGTCTGGGGAGCTGCCTAAGGTCAAACCTCCTGCGGAAGTCGATCTGCGGGCCGCTGTGCGGCTGGCCATCGACTACGGCGACAGCGCCGATCTGATCAAGAAGGCGGGTAGGGCGCTATCGGCCTTCCGCGCCGGCAAGCCCGGGACCTGGAAGGCCCTGCGGGGTCGCGGCATCTTCCTTGGCACGGGCCGCCCGCCCAAGGTCGCCATGCTCTTCACGGGACAGGGGTCGCAGTATCTGAACATGTTGCGGCAGTTGGCCAGCGACGAGCCGGTGGTGACCGAGACCTTCCGCGAGGCCGACGAGGTGATGACGCCGCTTCTGGGGCGGCCGTTGACCGACTATCTGTTTGTCGAGCCGAAGGGTCCGCTCGAGGAGGAGGCCACCAACGATGCGCTCCGTCAGACGGCCATCACCCAACCCGCCGTGCTGACCACCGATATCGCCCTCCTGCGCCTGTTGGCGACCTACGGCGTCGTGCCCGACATGGTGATGGGACACAGCCTCGGCGAGTACGGTGCGCTCGTGGCGGCGGGTGCGATCAGCTTCGCTCATGCTCTGGAAGCCGTCAGCGCCCGCGGGCAGGAGATGACCCGCATCTCGACGGACGACAACGGCTGGATGGCCGCCGTCTTCGCCCCGCTGGAGGAGATCGAGCGCCTTCTCGCCACCATCGACGGCTACGTGGTCGTGGCCAATATCAACAGCTACAGCGAGGCCGTGATCGGTGGTGCCAGCAAGGCCGTCGAGCAGGCGATCGAGGCTCTACAGGAGGCCGGGTTCCAGGCCCAACGCCTGCCGGTCAGCCACGCCTTCCATACCCAGATCGTGGCTCCGTCGAGCGATGCGATCCGACAGGTGGTGGGGCGGATGGGGTTGGAGCCGCCTGAGATTCCCGTCATTGCCAACGTCAGCGGTGAGTTCTATCCGATGGGGCCTGGTGTCGAGCCCGAGATGATCGAGATTCTCGCCCGTCAGGTCGCCGAGCCCGTGCAGTTCGTCAAAGGCCTGCAGACCCTCTCTCGGGCCGGTGCCAGGGTTTTTGTCGAGTGCGGCCCGAGACGGGCCCTGCAGGGCATGGTGCGGAGCGTCTTTCAGGATCACGACGACACGTTTTCCCTATCGACGAATCATCCTCGAATGGGCGATGTGGCCTCTTTCAACCAGGCGCTTTGCGGCCTCTATGCGGTGGGGCTCGGCGTCGGGACGCCGGCTGCTGTCGAGGAGCCCATCGTACTGCGGAGTCCGGAAGACGAACCGGCAGCCCCACCCGTTGTGCCAGATCCCATCCCCATCATGGCCCCTCCTGCTCCGACGAGGGGCGAGGGACCCGGTCTCGGCAGCGGGTCCAGTCTCGACAGCAGTACCTATCTCGAGCTGGGGCAGCTGTTCGCGGGCTTTCTGGAGAAGGGCCTCGAGGTGGTTGGCCGGAAGAGTCCATCTCTGCCAGACCACCCGGTCGTGATCACGGGTGCAGCCGTCGGCTTGCCGGGAACAGAGAAGGTCTTCGACGACGCCAATCTGGGGCGACTGTTCGATGGCCAGCAGCTCATCGGCGAGGTCCCGGACGAGCTGCGCCGGCAGATGGTGGCGAAGAACGTCACACGGTTGGTGAAGAGCGAGAATGGCGGCCCGCGGTTCGAAGCCATCGAAGGCGTCGACGAGGTGATCAAGCTGGCTGCCCGTCGTGGCGATCTGGATCTGGAGGCCGAGTTCGGGTATCCGAGCGACCGCCTGGCAGCCCTGGACATCGTCACCGAATTGGCCATCGGCTCGGGCCTCGATGCCATGCGCGATGCGGGACTGCCACTCGTCAGGCGCTACAAGACGACGACCAGGGGGAGCAAGCTGCCCGATCAGTGGGGCCTGGCCGACGAGGTGCGCGATGAGACCGGGGTCATCTTCGCGTCCGCCTTCCCCGGTATCAATTCCCTGGCCAGGGAATCGGAGGACTTCCACACAGCGCAGGCCGCCCAACAACGTCTGGACGAGTTGCAGGACTTGAAGGATTGCTTGAGCTCGGCCGGCACGGCGACGGAGGAGGTCGTCAACGAGCTGGATCGGCGGCTGGAAGATGCGCGGCGAGAGGTCGAAGCCACCGCCTACACGTTCGATCGACGCTTCCTCTTCAGGCTTCTGTCCATGGGTCACTCCCAGATGGCGGAGTTCATCGGTGCCCGAGGGCCCAACACCCAGATCAATGCGGCTTGCGCCAGCGGCACCCAGGCGATCGGGCTGGCATCGGATTGGATCCGGACCGGACGCTGCCGTCGGGTCGTGATCGTCTCGGCGGACGACGTCACCAGCGATGACCTGATGGGATGGATCGGAGCCGGGTTCCTGGCCACGGGCGCGGCTGCGACCGATGCGCGGGTCGAGGATGCGGCCATCCCCTTCGATCGGCGGCGGCACGGCATGCTGGTGGGCATGGGTGCGGCGGCAATGGTGGTCGAGAGTCAGGAGGCAGCCCGGGAACGGGGCATCCAGCCCATCTGCGAGGTCCTGGCCACCGCCACAGCCAACAGCGCCTTCCACGGCACGCGCCTAGATGTCGAGCACATCTCCCAGATGATGGAGCAGCTCATCTCCGAGGCCGAGCAGAAGTGGGGCATCGACCGTTATCAGATGGCTCCGGAGACCGTCTTCATCTCCCATGAGACCTACACCCCTGCCAGGGGCGGTAGCGCCCAGGCCGAGATCTTCGCCCTGCGCAGCGTTTTCGGAGGCTCGGCGGACAAGATCGTCATCGCCAACACCAAGGGATACACCGGTCATCCGATGGGGGTGGGAATCGAGGACGTCCTGGCCATCAAGTCGCTGGAGACCGGCCAGGTGCCTCCAGTGCCGAACTTCAAGGAAGTGGACCCGGAGCTCGGAGAGCTCAATCTGTCCCGTGGCGGCAGCTACCCGGTCCGATATGCCCTCCGCCTGGCTGCCGGCTTCGGTTCCCAGATCAGTCTGGCCCTCCTGCGATGGGTGCCGGCTCCCGGAGGGCAGCGCCCGGGCGTCGGCGAGCTGGGCTACGACTATCGACTCGTCGAGCCCGAGAGATGGCAGCGATGGTTGGAGTGGATCAGCGGTCATCCCGGCGCCCAGGTCGAGGTCGAGCACCGCACGCTGCGGGTCAGGGACGAGGGGCCGCCGAGCGCGAAGATGCCAAGGCCTACGGCCCAGGCCGTGCCTGGGTCACCCCCGGAAACGGTAGGGGTCGAGCCATCCGCCGTGCTGGCTCCGACACCCGAAACCACCCAGGCAGTGGCTCCCTCGGAGAGTCCGGCCACGTCCGAGCCTGGCCCGCTCGATCCAATCCAGAAGCGCGTGCTGGAGATCGTCTCGGAGACGACTGGATACCCGCAGGAGATGTTGGACCTGGATCTGGACATGGAGGCCGATCTGGGGATCGACACGGTGAAGCAGGCGGAGATGTTCGCGGCGATCCGCGAGGAGTGGAGCATTCCGCGGGACGACACCCTGCAGTTGCGGGACTACCCGACCCTGGCCC
>JAUVRX010000038.1 GCA_030597375.1 Acidobacteriota bacterium | reverse complement strand
GTCAAAAGGCTTTCTACTATGCTCGGGTGATCGAGATTCCGACTCCACGCTGGTCGACCTACGATGCCTACCGGTTTGGAATTCCATTGGCCGACGGCGCCCCGACCTCGACCCAGGAGCGAGCCTACACTTCGCCGATCTGGTATTCGCCGAAGCGTTGATCAGCCGCACCGATCGTTGGAGTCGCCTCTCTGGACGGTCGAATAGCCCGGGCCCTTGGGACCAGGATGGTTCTGATGCGGGCTAGGAGTCTGCGGTCGGACCGCCTTCCACGAGTTTGACCAGATCTCCTGGCACCAGCCTCGTATCGGGCCGGAGATCGTTGAGAAGAGCGGTCTTCTCGAGTGAGACGCTCGAACCGTGGCGCCGATAAAGCTCGCTGAGGGTCATCGCCGACTCGACTTCCACGAGCCTCACTCGAGCCGGCTGCAGGTTCAGAATTCGAGAATCCGTTTCTCTAGAGAAGGTCTGCATAGAAGCTTCAACCATCGAGGCGTAGCTGCTCCAGCGGCTGCGTGACGCGTAACCGACGATCCTGAATACGCGGTCCCCATGCAGCACGAATAGAGCCCGCCCAGCGAGTTCCTCTGAATTGCCCCCCGTCGTCGCCACCTCGAATCGCGTCCATGCGGCCTGCAAGCCGTTGACTCGCCCGGTCTTCGGGCGCTCCCCACGTACGCCCTCGCTCCAGACGAATTCCTCTGCCGCCTGCAAAGGATCCTTCCCCTCGGCCAGGCCCAGGACGATGGCCGCATCCTGCTTCGGGCTCACTCCGGCAACCAGATCCTTGACGTTGTGCGTCTTCCAGCCCCGCGGAAAGTCGAGTCGAAAGGCCATTTCGGGATGCAGGAAAAGAGAATCCTCGAAGAAGCCTTCTCTCGGATCCTGGCCGAAGACCAGCCCATCGAGTCGCTGTAGGTAGCCTCGACGCTCGGTGGTCAGGCCAGACGGCAACGGCTCGAGCTCCGCCAACCGCGCTTCGATCAGGTAGGTCCGGTTCTCCGGCTGGGGATGGGTGGAGGCCCAACTCGGCATCGCACCTGCCCCACTCGCCCGCGTCACCCGATCGAGCATGTCGAACACTTCCGGGGCCTGGTAGGGGTCGTATCCGGCTCCGACCATGTACCGCAGACCGAGCCTGTCTGCCTGACGCTCATCGTCCCGAGAGAATTTCATGGCCGCGAGTCCGAGACCCGCCTGGGCCACATCGCTCCATGACGCCACGGCCGGCTCCAGAATCATTCCCACGGCCAATCCCATGCTCATGAGCTGTTGTTTGCTGATCTGGTTGGCCGAATGCCGCGCGGTGACATGGCCGATCTCATGACCGAGGACGGTAGCCAGCTCGGCTTCCGAGTTGAGATGGCTGAGAATCCCACGAGTGACGTAGATATAGCCTCCCGGCGCTGCAAAAGCATTGACGATCTCGTCATCGAGAATCCGGAAGGTCCACTCCAACTCGGGACGCTCGGATTTGGCGGCCAGCTTCGAGCCCAGATCCTGGACATATTCTTGCAGGCCCGGATCATCGTAGACCTGTCCACTGGCCAGGATCTGCTCATCTTGCTGCCGACCCATTTGCAGCTCCTGCGCCTGGCTGACCAACATCAATTGCCGACCACCCGTTGCCGGATTGGTCGCACAGCCGAGGATGGTAAGCAGGGTCAGCGCCAGCCCTGCAACTGTCGATCGCCTCGTAGGGAGCTGCTTCCTGGTACCCATGCCTGAAGTGCTCTCTGCTCTCGTACCGTCCATGTCGGGATAGTCTATCGTCCCATGCCCATCGGCATCGGAGACGACCACAAAGCACGTGCTATGCAACTCGAGAGGACCGACAACCAAACGCCCAAGACAGGTGACCTTCGCCGTCGATTCGCACGCCTGACGTTCATCAACATCATCTCCAATATCACCGTCCCGCTTGCTTCACTGGTCGATACCGCACTACTCGGACACCTCGAGAGCATTCGATTCCTGGCCGGTGTGGCTCTGGCTGCTGTGATCTTCGAGTATGTCTACTGGTCTTTCGGGTTCCTGCGCATGGGGACGACCGGCACCACGGCGCAGGCCGTCGGGCGCGGCGATACCGGTGAGGTCTACCTCACCCTCTACCGATCTCTCTTGCTCGCCTGGTTGCTGGCAGCGGCCATTCTGCTCCTGCAGCTTCCATTGAGGGAGCTCGGTTTCCTTCTGCTGGGTGGCGCACCCGAGGTCGAGGCAGCCGGGCGAGCCTACTTCAATGCCCGAATCTGGGCAGCACCCGCAACGCTTTCCAACTTCGTCTTCCTGGGCTGGTTTCTCGGTCGGGAGGAGAGCGGCGCGGCTCTGGCCATGACTGCGGTGGCCAACCTCGCGAACGTTCTCCTCGACTATGTATTCATCGTCGAGTTGGACCTGGCAGCCTTCGGTGCCGGTCTGGGCACCGCCATCAGCCAGGTCCTGATGCTACTGACAGCACTTCTCCTGCTGCGCACCCGGAAAGGCAAGATTCCCTGGGTCTGGTCCGAGGTCTGGCAGACGCAGGCCCTGACAAGGCTCTTCCGGCTGAATCGTGACATCCTGCTCCGAACGGTCGCCCTCATCAGCGCCTTCGCTCTCTTCACCAACTTCAGCTCTCTCCTGGGCACCGTAATCCTGACAGCCAATGCCATACTTCTGCGATGGGTCATGCTGGCCGCCTACCTCATCGACGGTGCCGCCTTCGCCACGGAGAGCCTGGCGGGCATCCTGGCGGGAACAGGGGACCGAAAAGCTCTGCGGCGCCTGCAGAGGCTGGCGCTCAAGTCAGGAGTCGTCCTGGCCCTGCCCTTCTGCGCGGTGGCCCTGATCCGGCCAGAAGGACCCATCCGACTGCTCACCTCTCACCCGCAGACCCTCGAGACAGCGCTCAACTACCTACCATGGCTGGCCCCACTGCTGTTCTTCGGCTCATTGGCCTACATCTACGACGGGCTGTTTCTCGGTCTAACCGCTGGACGGGCGCTCAGGAACGCCATGCTGATCAGCACCCTCGGTGCTTTCCTGCCCCTCGCCGCTTTGGCCCTGCGGCTCGAGAGCAACCACCTTCTCTGGGCCTCCCTGGTGGCCTTCATGTTGGCCCGAGCTGCGACCCTCTGGAAGGCGTCGGGGGCTTTCTACAGTCCGCAGGAGCAGACGGCCCAAGTCTCGTGATCGATCGCTCACCTCTTGGCTCGCACTGACCGGTAGGCCGGAACCACCAGAAGCAACATCGCGGCACTGGCTACGGCTACGAGCCACCCGCCGGACAACAGCGGCAGACCGAAAGCTCCGGAGGTGGCCCTCGCAATGGCCGTAACTCCGAGCAACATGGCGACCCAGACGACGCCTACGGTCACCAGGTTGGCCAGACTGCCGTTTACGGCCTCTCCCATCAGGCGCCGATCATTCACTGCCACGAACAGGAAGATCGATACCAGGGGCAGCAGGAGACCGTTCAAGGCTTGCGCCAGAATGATGGCTGGTACGGGCCTGACACCACTGAGACCGAATCCGAGACCGACTACCAGCACTCCCAGCCAGACTCCTCGGTAACGCCAGGACGCCTCGCTCCATCGATCGTCCTCGCTGCCCTCCTGGAGCAGGCTACGCGCCGTCACGGCTGCAGCCAATGGAGCCGTGATGGCCGAGGAAAGCCCAGCGCCCAGGAGGCCGACCGCGAAGAGCCTAGTGCCCCAGCCTCCCAGGCGCTCCGCCAGGACCTGTGAGAGGGCCATGAACGAGAAGTCCCCATCGACAGCAGTACCGGTCACGAGCACAGCCATCGAGATGATTCCACCCAGGCCGACGGCCAATACGAGGCCAAGCCGCAGATCTCGAAGCTCCTGTCCTGCTGCGATCCCAGAGCCCAGGAAGATGTTGTAGGGCACAACGGTGGTGCCAACCAGGCCGAGCACGAGCAGGCCCGATCCGCCTGGCATCGAGGGCACGAGACTGGCGCGGAGAATCTCCCCTACGGGAGGGCGTAGCAGGATGGCAGTCCAGAGAAAGGCCACTCCCATCACTGCCACGATGATGCTCAGCGTTCGCGCTACGGTCTGCGGAGGGTGGAGCCACAGCAGGGTGGCGGCGATCACCCCGCTCAACAACGTCAGGCTCCGAGCCGACCATCCCGTGGCCATCACCGCGCCGGTCACACCTCCCAGGATGTTGCCAGCTTCGTAAGCCGCACAGCCCACCACAATCGCACCGAGGACCAGCAGCAGAACCGCCCCCTTCCGGGGTCCGGTCCGATACTGCTCACGCAGCGCTTGTCCGAGGTTGCGCCCAGACACCACTGTCAGCCTGGCACTCGCCTCCTGAAGAACCAGACAGGCACCCGTCGAGAACACCAAGGCCCAAAGCAGGTCGAGGCCGTACGAGGCCCCGGCAGAAGCCGCCGTGGTCACGGTTCCAGGGCCGATGAAAGCGGCGGCGATGACCGACCACAGCAGGATGGACGCCAGGCGCCTCACTCTCCCTCCTCGCTCTCGGCCGCTCCCCAGCCTCCGCCCCCGGGGGTCTCGAGCAGGAGCCGGTCTCCCGGCCCGATCTCGCACCCGTCGATCCCTTCCAGCATCTGCTCCTCGCCGCTCGATCGCTTCACCACCTGTCGCCCGAGTGCACCGGAGCCGCCGCCGGCAGCACCATAGGGTGGGTCTACCCGATGCTGACTCAGGATGGTCAGCGATACCGGCTCCAGGAACAGAAACTCCCTCACCACGCCATCTCCGCCACGGTGCCTTCCGGTCCCGCCTGAGCTCGGTCGAATCGAGAACCTCTCCAGCCGCACCGGGTAGCGATGCTCCAGGATCTCCGGGTCGGTAATCGCCGTATTCGTCATGTGACTGTGGACTGCACTCTCCCCATCGAAGTCGGGGCCCGCTCCACAGCCTCCACAGACGGTCTCGTAATATCCGAAGCGATCATTGCCGAAAAGGACGTTGTTCATGGTGCCCTGACTGCAAGCCGCGACTCCGAGGGCCTTGAGCAGGGTATCCACCAGGCGCTGACTGGTCTCCACATTGCCGCCGACGACCGCTGGCGCCATTGTCGGGTCCTCCGGGAAGGGCGGATTCAAGATACCCTCCGGGATCTCCAGTCGCACCGTTCTCAAGAGACCTTCATTGAGTGGCAGGGGCCGGTCGAGCAGCAGACGAAAAGCGTAGAGGACCACACTCCGGACGACCGCCGGAGTGGCGTTCAGATTCCCCGGATGAACTGGCGCGGAGCCGGTGAAATCCAGGACTCCATGCCCATCCGACAGATCCAGTGCAACGACCAGAGGTGAACCATCGTCGAGAAACTCAGTGGCCCGATACCGACCGTCTCCGAGGCCTCTCAGGGCCTCTCGAACCCGCGCCTCCGACAGCATCTTCAAGGCTCGCATATAGTGCAGAACCGTGGCGTCACCATGCTTCTGCGCCAAGGCGCGAAGCGCTACGATGCCGCGTTGATTCGCCGCCACCGCCGCTGCCAGGTCGGCCAGGTTTTCCTCCACGGCCCTCGAGGGGAAAGGTCCGCCGCTGAGTCGCCGGCGCATCTCAGACCACTGAGGGCTGCCCGCCCGGATCAAGTACTGCGGCTCGAGAACAACACCCTCCTCCGCCAGGCTTCGGGCTCCGGGAGGCATCGATCCCGGCCGGCTGCCGCCGATCTCGGCGTGATGAGCGCGGCTGGCGACATAGCCCAGGAGAGACCCCTGCCTCGAGCTCTCTCCGGCCTTGCCGCCGAAGACCGGAGAGATGACGGTGACATCCGGCAGGTGTGAACCGCCAAACCCGGGGTGATTGGTGACCGCGACATCTCCAGGCTCGAGGGACAGTACGCTCTTGACAGCCCGCACACACAGCCCGAGGGCTCCCAGGTGGACTGGAATGTGGGGCGCATTGACCACCAGCTCGCCTCCTGGATCCAGGAGAGCACACGAGAAATCCAGGCGTTCCTTTACATTCACGGAAAGAGCCGTTCGACGCAGTGCCTCTCCCATCTGCCAGGCGATGGCCGAAAAACGGTGCGCGAAGAGCTCCGACTCGACGGCCTCGCGGCCCGATCCGTCCGCATATTGCCTCACTGCCTGTCCTCCCCGTTGGCCTCTCGAGTCAGCACCAAGCAGCCCTCTGCATCCACCCTGCCGCGCCAACCCCCATTGACAACCGTGGAGCAATGCTGCTCGAACACCAGGGCCGGACCGGAAAACTCGAAGCCCGGGGCGAGACTCACCCGTTCGTAGGCCCTTACGGTCTGCCAGGACCCTTCCATGAACGCTTTCTGTCGGACTGGCACACCCTGCGGAGGCTCCCCACCTCTGCGACTCTGCAACAAGGTCATCGAGGAACTTGCGGAGGACGCCACCACTCTCACCGATTCCACTTCCAGGGTCCTGTCCTCCGGTCGGTATCCGTAGTGATCCTCATAGCTGCGGAAGAAAGCCTCTTTCAAATCCCCAATCGGCACCGCTTCCACCGCCAGACTCGACTCCTGTCCACGGAACCGCAGATACACGAGTCGTCGGCGCACCTCCACACTCGACCGGCTGACCCCCTCCCTCTCGACCGCGTCGACCGCCTCTCGGCGAAGCTCCTCGAGCAACTCATCCAGAGAGTCGGAGGCCACCTGAAGCGGCTCCAAGACCTGTCGCTCCGCGAATCGCTCGACACGTGCCTGGCCTAGACCCACCGCGCTCAGTAGGCCCGCATCGGCCGGCACGAGGACTGTAGGAACGTCCAGAATCTCTGCCAGGGAGCAGGCGTGTTGACCGCCAGCTCCCCCGAACGCCACCAGCGCGAAATCGCTCGGATTGTAGCCCCGCCGGATCGAGATCCGACGCACGGCCTCGGCCATTCGCTCATTGGCGATCTCGAGCAGCCCTTCGAGCATCTCGACCATCGAAATCGAACCGCCACCAGCCTCGCCGACCCGGGACTGGAGGGTGACAGCGGCCCGCTCGGCTGCCTCCGAGTCGATCGGAATCTCGAAGGCCGAGGGCTGCAGGCGCCCCAGCAGCAGATTGATATCCGTCAGCGTCAGCGGACCTCCGGCGCCGTAACAGGCCGGCCCTGGCGATGCCCCGGCGCTTTCCGGGCCAACCTTGAGTTGGTGACCATCGAAACGGCAGACCGAGCCACCTCCTGCGGCGACGGTCTCGATGGCCAGTGTGGGCGCCATGAGATGGGCGTCTCCAACACGCGTCTCGAAGAGGTAGTCGTAGTCACCGTCGAAGCGAGAGACATCGGTCGAGGTACCGCCCATGTCAAACGCCAGGCTTTGCGGGTAACCGGCGCTGATTGCGGCATTTGCTGCACCGACCACGCCGCCGGCAGGCCCGGATAGCAGGCTGTCCTTGGGCAGGAACTCCGACGAGCTCACCAGACCCCCCGCGCTGGTCAGGACATGCAATCTCCCCATGGTCAGCGCTCGTTCGACGCGCCGCAAATAGGACTCGATCACATCGGCCAGATAGGCATTGACAACTGCGGTCTCCGCTCTGGGCAGAATCTTGATCCGCGGCGCCAGCTCCGAAGAGCAGGAGACGTGAGTGAAGCCAAGGGACCGCAGCTCGGCCGCCAATTCACATTCGTGCCGAGGGTTTCGATAGCTATGCAGGAAAGCAATGGCCGCCGTACGAACCCCTTGCGCCAGCTGCTCCCGAGCTCCTCTACGCGCGGCCTCCAGATCCAGAGGCACCACCACCAGGCCATCGGCAGTCAATCGCTCATCCACTTCCACTACGGCACAGTACAGCGGCTGCGGCTTGCGGACTGCGAGCGCGAAAAGGTCGGGACGCTGCTGGTTGCCGATGGCGAGAAGATCGGCGAATCCACGCGTTACGAACAGAGCGGTAGGAGCACCCCGCCTTTCGAGAAGAGCATTCGTGCCCCGCGTCGTGGCGAGACGCATGGCGATCGGCGGCAGGGGTCTTCCCAGGGGCGTTTCAGTCACCAGATGGGCAGCCAGGACAGGCGCCTCTTCGCCTATGACGATCTCGAACGGAATCCCGACGCCAAGGCCCCCGACATCGCGCTCCAGCTCGACCTCAGAGGCCGCTCGGCGATGGCGAGTGATGCTGGACAACTCACGATCCGCACCGAGGAGCCGTAGCTTGGCTCCCTCCAGGAAGCGCTCCGGCAGGTCCCAACCGAGATCGAGGATCCACCGTCTCGGCCCGGAGGAGCCGACCACGACGCCACGCAGGCAACTGCTACTCAACAGCTTGGCTCGATGGATCTCCCCAGCGGGATCCCGGCCGACGCAGTCTGTGAAAGTGCCGCCCGTGTCTACCCACAGGTGCCACAGCCCAGCTGGTGCCTCCCCTTGTTTCACGCCGCTCGACCGAGCCCCCTACCTCTACTCGCCGATTACCTTGATCAACACCCGCTTGGTCCGCCGGCCGTCGAACTCCCCGTAGAAGATCTGCTCCCATGGGCCCAGATCGAGATGCCCACCCGTCACTGCCACGACCACCTCCCGACCCATGATCTGCCGTTTGTGGTGTGCATCGGCATTGTCCTCTCCGGTCCGATTGTGCCGATAGCGTTGCGGACTGGCATCGAAGGGCGCCAACTCCTCCAACCACCGACGGTAGTCCTCATGCAGACCTGGCTCGTCATCGTTGATGAACACGCTTGCCGTGATGTGCATGGCGTTCACCAGACAGAGCCCCTCTTCGATGCCACTTTGCCGCACCACGCCCTCCACGTCCCGAGTGATGTTCTCGAAGCCCATGCGCTCAGGAACGTGCATGGAGAGGTACTCGGTAAGGAATTTCAAAACGACCTTCTCGAACCGATAACGTCAGACGGCCCGGCGCCGTCGACGCACTCTGCGAGCCACCATGATCAGCATCAGCAGTACGAACAGACCCGCGATGATGGGAGCCAGGACGGCCAGGAGGGAGAGCCCCAACGATCCTGCCAGCTCGAGGGTCGACAGAATCGGATTGCCGAGCCCTCCGGTCACCAGCGAAGAAACCTGACGGCCGCTCGCGGTCGTCATCTGAATTGCGCCGGCCAGTCCACCACCGGCGATGATCGCCAGCATCAGCCTCAGAATCGGGTCCATGCCGGTCACCACCGAAGCGGTCGCCACCATGCCTGCCACAACCGCCGCCGGCGTCGCCACTGTATCCAGGAGATTGTCCAACCAGGGGACGTAGTAGGCGGCGATCTCCAGGACTGTAGCCGCACCAAAAGCGAGCAACGCTTCGGTGCTCGCCATCCATTCGAATTTCGGAGACAGCCCGAGGAGCCCCCCTCGCGCCGCGAGGTTGATGACCAGCATGGGTACGAACACCCGGAACCCGGTGGCGGCACTGAGTCCGAGGCCGAGAAAGACGCTGACGAACGAGGGTTCCATGATGGCTACCGCGACAGAGGCCCTACTCTACTGCATCGATGGCCTTGATCCTGCGCACGTGCCGCCCTCCCTCGAAAGGGGTATCCAGCCACACATCGACAATCAGGAGAGCCATCTTCAGCGAAACCAGGCGCTGGCCGAGGGACAACCCGTTGGCGTCGTTGTGCTGTCTGGCCAGGCGAGCGGATGTCTCGTCCCAACACAGGGCGCATCGCACTCCGGGAACACGATTCGCCGTCATGGCTTCACCATTCCCAGAGCCACCGAGCACGATCACCCTGTCACACTCGCCAGCTGCCACGGAGAGCGCGGCTGGCCTTATGAAGGTCGGGTAATCGACCGACTCCTCGGAATCGGTGCCGAAGTCGACCGCCTCGTGACCGCGCTCCTCGAGATGCGACTTGATCGCTTCCTTGTACCGATACCCGGCATGATCTGATGCGATCGCTATCTTCATGGCCCTCCTCCCGTCCTGTCTTGCCGAAATTCCACTGCGCGGCCCAACCCTATCGCAGTCGTTTTCTCGAGCTCCCCGTCCAGGCGCCCAACTCCGGTAGTCCGACAAGCCAAGCGACCGAAAGATACAGGCCGACGTAGGCAACCAGGGCGATGAGCGCTCTGGACAGGATTCCTAGCGATGTCATCATGCTCAGCATCAGGACGACCGGCGCAACGGTCACGGTGGCGGCTACGAACATCCTGCCCACTGACCTGAAAGGAAGTCGGACTCCCAGCTCATGTCGATGCAACGCTGCCTGCAATCTCCAGAGCTCGAAGAAGCCACCCAGCGAAGCCCCCAGGGCAAGCCCCACAGCACCCATGAAGAGCTCACGCCCATCGGCTGCAGGGCCAGCGATTCGGCTGACGGGAACGCGGTCGAGCCCGACCATCAGTGCCCCACCCGTCAGCCCTGACAAGATTACGCGCTGTACCGCCACCCGCGCCGGGGTTCTGGTCTGTCCAAGAGCGTAGAAGACGTTGTTCAGCAGACGTGACGTACTGCTGGCCAGTAGACCCAGACTGTACGCAGCCAGCACCAGGTAGACCAGCCAATTGTCCGCCAGACCGAAGCTCCCTCGCCGGAAAAGCCCGCCAACGAAGTAGAAACCCAGAGCCAGGTAACCCACCACCGTCGGCACCGTCAGAAAAGCCATCTGCCGGATCGAGGCGTCGAGGCGTTGCCTCAGGCCAGCTCGATCCGCCGGCGCCGTGCGAAGAGACAACTCGGGCAGCTCGGCTGCTGCAACCGAGACACCGAACAGAGCGATGGGCAGCAGATAGAGGATCTGGGCCCATCCCAGAGCCGCGATCGCCCCTGGAACCAGGAAGGAGGCCAGCACCAGATCGAGGTACCCCGACAGCTGCACCGCGCCTCGGCCCGCGGCCAGTGGACCGAAGGCTGCCAGGGCCTGGGTGACACCTTCGACCCGAGTCGACAGAGAGAGCCGAAAGCCCTTCAGTAGTCGGAAGACGAGTGGCAACTGCACCGCAAACTGAAGCACCCCCCCGATCAGGGCTCCCACGCAGGCGGCCATGAGGAGCCGATCTCGAAAGGCCGTCTGGGAAAGTGCCTTCTGAGGCTCCCCCAACATCTGCCAACCCAGGGAGGCCGCCACCCACATGGCCAGGATGATCGACGTGTTCCACAGCACCGGCGCAAAATAGGCCAAGAAAAATCTACGGTGGCTGTTGAGCACTCCCAGAGACCAGGCCGACAAGACCAGCACCGCCGTCATCGGGAAGACGATTCGCACCGCCGTCACAGCCAACGCATAGCGGTCGACCTCCGCCAGCCCGGCCGCCACGCGCGCCGCGTCTCCCAGATAGCCCGGAGCCAGGATTGCGACAATCGGCTTCGCGAGAAGGATTCCTGTCAGGGCCACCAGGGACACGGTTGCCATCAGAAGGCCCAGGATCGCGCCAGCGAACCGTCCTGCCTCCTCTTGCCTATCGGCGCCGATCATTCGTGAGTAGATGGGGATGAACGACGCCGAGAGGGTCTGCTCGCCGAGCAGATTCTGCAGCAGGTTCGGCCCTCGCAAGGCGATCCGGAAGACATCGGCATGGGGACCGGCACCGAAGAAATAGGCCAACACCGACTCGCGGAGCAACCCGAACACTCGACTCGACAGAATCCCCAGCGCGACCCGGTGCGCGTCTCCTGAACGTGCACCCGAAGGCGAGTGGGAACCGTCGGAACCTTCCCGGTCGGCGCTGGTCCGCTCGCCTATCAAGACTCCACCGCCAGGTCTGTCGCTGAATCCGGACTCCTCGTGCATACCATCATCCTCGCCGCCTGATTCTATGTTCCCTGCTGCTTCTCACAAGGGCAACACCTCTCAGTGGCCTCCAAAAAGTTGAAAGATGTTGGATAATGGTCGGATCGAAACCGGACTTCCGGGGCCGTCTTCACTACGATATTCACGAGACTCGAGCCAAAGCCGTTCTGCCATGCCGATTTACGAGTTCTATTGCGGTCATTGTCACACCCTCTTCAATTTCTATTCCGCCACCATCGACACCGACGCCCGACCTTCTTGTCCACGCTGTGAACGGCCTGAGCTGGAGCGACGCCCAGCCCGCTTCGCGATGTTGAAGCATCGGGGCGACGAGGAGCCCGACCCCTTCGGAGGCCTCGACGACGAGCGCCTGGCTGGGGTCATGAGTTCGATGATGGAAGAGATGGGTGATCTCAGCGAGGACGAAGACCCACGCAAGCTGGCCGGCCTATTTCGCCGGTTCGGTGAGTCTGCCGGTCTCGAGCTCGGCCCCCGCATGGAAGAGATGATGGCGCGGATGGAAGCCGGCGAGGAGCTCGATCAGCTGGAAGAGGAGTTGGAAGGGGAGCTCGACGGCGACGAGTCCCTGGAGGAGTTCTTCCGATTTCGCAAGCGCGGTCGGTACGTCGCCCGCCATCCAAAGATCGACGACACCCTGTACTTCCTCTAGATATTCCCAGCAGCAACTCTTCTGGGGATGCCTGGTATCCTTCTCTGGCCATGGAAGAGCAAGTGCAAGCGTTGCAGGCGGCCCTCACGGATCTCGGATCCGGATCGCTGGTCGTCGTCACCGGTGCAGGGATCAGTCAGGCCAGCGGCATCCCGACGTTTCGAGGTAGCGACCCGGAGGCTGTCTGGCGTCAGAGCGACGTGACCCTGGCAACCTTCGACTACTTTCGGCGCGATCCAGTCGGCCAATGGGAGTGGTACCTGAAACGTTTCGAAGCTGTGGCCGCTGCCCAGCCCAACCCTGCACACCTCGCCCTGGTCGAATTGGAAAGGTGGCACTCGGAACGTGCCGGCTCTTTCTGCCTCGTCACACAGAACATCGATACGCTCCACGAGGAGGCCGGCAGCTCGAAAATGATCAAGATTCACGGCACCTCGGATCGGCTTCGATGCTCCCAGGTAGGCTGTCGATACGGTTCTCCAGCCGGCTCCCTGGCCTCGATCGATGTCAGCTTCGAGGAGTTCGTCGCCTCTCCATCAAAGCAGACCCTACCGCTATGCCCCGAGTGCTCCTCGATTCTTCGCGCTCATGTCCTCTTTTTCGACGAGTACTATGGAGAGCATGAGGACTATCGATTCTCCGAGGCCGACGAGGCAGCCGACACCGCCGACCTGATGCTCTTCGTCGGCACTTCGTTCTCGGTAGGGATTACCGACATCTTTCTGCGCGCTGGTATTCTGAAGCGAATTCCAATGTTCTCCATCGACCCCGGGGGGCATCGGTCATCTCCATGGCCGGACCTCGAACTCCTGCCTTCGCCTGCGGAGGAGTTACTGCCCGAGGTCTGCCATCGGCTTACCGCCCACCGGGAAATGACCTCGGCGGCCGAACCGCGGCGCTGACTCGCCGAGCGCCGCCGATAACTCGAGCCGTTGAGATCTCGAACCCTTGACCACACAGAAAACCTCGTTGTCACGTCGTCTGTCCAACGGGCTGTGGCCGGAGCTTGCCGAGCTCATGGCCGCCTCCCTGCCGCAGTTCGACGAGCCCTCCCCGGAGCGCCAGATCTTCGTCAATCGAGCGCTCAGGATGGAGAGCATTCGGCATGTCGGCTTCGACCTCGACTGGACACTCGCCGACTATCAACGCCTACCCCTCGAGAGGCTCACCTTCGAGCTGGCTGTCGAGCGGCTGATTCAGGACAAGGGCTACCCCGAGACCGTGCGAAGCTGTCGCTTCAGGCCGGATTTTCCACGCCGCGGACTCCTGATCGACAAAGAGTCAGGAACCGTGCTGCGCATGAACCGACACAGGTTCGTGAATCTGGCCTACCGGGGGCGGCAGCGTCTCGACCGGCATCAGCTCAAGAAGCTCTATCGGTATGAACCGATTCAGCCGGCCAGCGAGCGCTTCTACCATGTCGACAGCCTCTTCGAGCTGCCCGAGACCAATCTCTACGCCGAGCTGATCGAGCTGACGAAGGAGGACCAGGAGCCCCGCTTGCCCTCACCCCGCACGATCTTCGACGACCTGCGGCAGACCATCGACTGGATCCATGCCAAGGGGACTCTGAAACAGCGTGTGGTCGCCGATCTTCCCCGTTATCTGCGACGCGATCCAGAACTGGGTCTGGCATTGGCTCGCCTGGCTCTGGGAGGTCGCCGTCTGTTTCTGCTCACCAACTCCGACTGGAGCTATGCAGAAGCGATCTCCTCCTATCTTCTCGACGGCCTGCTGCCCGGTCTGGACAGCTGGCAGGAATTCTTCGATCTGATCATCGTCAGCGCTTCCAAGCCCGAGTTCTTTCGCGGCTCAGGACCCTTTCGAGAGCTCGAGAACAATGGCGACGTGGTGGCCGAGGTGGCTACTCCGAATTGGTACCAGACTTATCAAGGCGGCTGTTTGGATGGCTTGATGAAGCTCATCGATGGACCTGGAGAGAGCGTTCTCTATGTTGGCGACCACATCTACGGGGACATCGTTTCATCGAAGCTCGAATCCACTTGGCGCACGGCCCTCATCGTTCACGAGTTGGAGGAGGAGATCCGCAAGAGGGGCGATCTGGCATCACGACTCGACGAGGGCATCGCGTTGCGACATAGGTTGGCTCAGTTGGGGCACGAGATGGACCACCTGCGCGATCTCATCACGGTTACCGAGAGCTCTCCGAACCCTACTGGATCGACCGATACGACCCGACTCGAGCCCCTGCAGGATCGCCTCGAGGTGGTGACCTCGCAGCTCCACCAGATCCTCGAGCACGAGGCCAGGTGGTCGGAGAAGCTCGATACCAGCTTCCATTCCTACTGGGGCTCGTTCTTCAAACAGGGCACCAGCAAGACCCGCTTCGCCAGTCAACTCGAGGCCTACGCCTGCCTGTATACCTCACGCGTCAGCAATTTCGCCTACTACGGCAGCCATCGATACTTCCGAGTGCCCTGGGACCCGATGATGCATGAGCTGGATCTGGCGCACGATTCCGATACCTGAGAAAGGGAGAAGATGATGGCCAGCCTGAGTGGCAAGACTCTCTTCATCACCGGTGCCAGTCGAGGAATCGGCAAGGCCATCGCGATGCGCGCGGCAGCCGATGGGGCCAACATCGTCGTCGTTTCGAAGACCACAACTCCACATCCCCGGCTACCGGGCACCATTCACTCGGCCGCTGCAGAGGTCGAAGCCGCTGGTGGTCAGGCCCTCGCCGTTCAAGCCGACATCCGTTTCGAAGATCAGGTCGAAGCCGCCGTCGACCAGGCGGTGCGCACATTCGGAGGCATCGACATCCTGGTCAACAACGCCAGCGCCATCTTCCTCCGGGGCACTCTCGAGACCCCGATGAAACGATTCGACCTGATGTGGTCTGTCAACGCGCGCGGCACGTTTCTCTGTTCCCAGAAGTGTCTCCCCCACCTGGGTCGGGCGACGAATCCACACATCCTGACTTTGTCACCACCGCTGGACATACAAGCCCGCTGGTTCAAGGACCACTGCGCCTACACCCTGTCCAAGTTCGGCATGAGTATGTGTGTCCTGGGCCTGGCCGCCGAGCTCGCAGAGGCCGGCGTTGCGGTCAACGCCCTCTGGCCGAAGACGGTGATCGACACTGCCGCATTGCGAATGCTGGAGGGCATGGTGCCTCGGGAGGGAACTCGACATCCGACGATCGTCGCCGATGCTGCCCACGAGATCCTGACCCAGGACAGCCGCCGATGCAGCGGCAACTTCTTCGTCGATGAAGAGGTCCTGAGGGCAGCCGGAGTCGTCGATTTCGAGCCCTATTCCGTCGAACCCAACCAGCCCCTTCTGGCCGATCTGTTCATCGAATAGGATTCTCGACGCCTAGCCTGCGCATCTACTTCGAAGGAAATCTCCCCATGGCTTCATTTCTCAATCGCGATTCCGCCTGGCAACTCGTCGAGGCGAATGTCCAGGCAATCGGACTTCGGCGTCACATGCTGGCGGTCGAGGCCGCCATGCGATGGTACGCAACCCATCTCGAAGAGGACCCGGACCTGTGGGCTCTCTCTGGGCTACTCCATGATTTCGATTGGGAGATCCATCCGACTCTGGAAGAGCATCCGGCCAACGGAATCCCCATCTTGAGAGCTGCCGGCTGTCCCGAGGAGGTCCTCCAGGCCATCCTGTCGCACAACACCGCTGGAACCGGCATCGAGCGTCGGCACCCCATGGACTTCGCCCTCCTGGCTTGTGACGAGATTACCGGTTTGATCATCGCCGCAGCGCTGATCCGACCCGACAAGGATGTGCGAGAAGTCAAGCTCAAATCGGTCAAGAAACGGTGGAAGGCGAAGGCCTTCGCCGCCGGAGTCGATCGCCAGGAGGTCGAGCTCGCCACGAGCGATTTCAGCCGAGCCTGTTTCGACGGCGAGTTGGAGCTCTGGCAGCACGCCGCCAACGTTCTCACCGCGATGCAGGGAGCCGCTGCCACCCTGGAGCTGGATGGTCGCCTGGCCCTACCGCCTGCTTCTAGCTGATTTCCCCGCCAGATCGTCGACCTGGATGTTCCTCAGCTCGACCGTGGAGAGTCTCTGCATGGAAGCTACGAGCTCCGGCGTGATCGGTTCCACCTTCGAGCCATCGACGATCTCGAGTCGCGACTGCCTACCCTGCGGCGGGTCGGCCAGGCAGAAACCTTGAACCAGCGCCATCCACAGGACCAGACTCGTCGCAACCAGGATTGCCAGTCGACTCATGCCTCGATGCACCACGTTGGCCTGACGCCACCCTGTCGTCAACCTTGTCATAGACTTGTTCCCCAGAGAGGTGATCCATGTCCGACTTCGTCTGGCACCCAACACCAGAGCTCATCGAGCAGGCCAACGTGGTCCGGCTGATGCGTCGCCACGGAATTGCCGATGTCGACGCCCTGATGGAACGATCGATCAACGATCAGGAGTGGTTTTGGCGAGCCGTCATCGACGATCTGGGGATCGAGTTCGAGACGCCGTTCACCGCGGTCCGCGATACCACCCGTGGTATTCCCTGGACCGACTGGTACGTCGAGGGAAGGCTCAACCTCACCCAGAACTGCCTCTCCCGGCCAGCGACGGAAGCAGACGCCAACCGCCCCTGCCTGGTTGCCGAGCATGAAGACGGTACCGTCCGGAGTTACACCTATCGCCAATTCGCCGCGCTCGTGGATCGATGCGCTGCCTCCCTGAGAGCCCTCGGGATCGGCAAGGGAGACCGGGTCGGTGCCGGTATGCCGATGACCGCCGAGGTCGCGATGCAGATGTTCGCCACCATCCAGATCGGCGCCATCTTCATCCCGATCTTCAGTGGCTTCGCCCCGCCGGCCGTCGCCGAGCGCCTCAACGATGCGGGAG
>JAUVRX010000241.1 GCA_030597375.1 Acidobacteriota bacterium | reverse complement strand
CCTGGGAACGAACATGATCATGTTCTTCAAGCAGGTACCGAGACCGGACCAGTGATGGGTGCGCATGGGGCGGACGTTGACCATGGCACTGGCGCGGCGAAAGATCTCGTTGTTCCGTACCCCGCGGTCGTCCACGGCGATGTCTTCTGCGGACACGCCGACCCCCATCAGCTCGCTTCGAATGGCCTCTTCCAGCGACTCGGGAGTCCGGAGGTTCTTCCAGACGTTGGTCTTGATGCCGACAACGTCTTCGGGAGTGAAGAGTTGACTCCACGCCCCGGCCGCTGCCGATGTCTGCAGCAACGCGGCCATCGCTTGGTTGAGCATGGCGTGAAGAAGGCCTGGACCGACTTCGCCGGCCTCGCGAGCCGCCTCTGGGCTCCTGACGAGCACGACCCGACTCTTCGTGGGCCGCGCTGAGAGGTTCGACTCCTCCGGGCTGGCCATCCCACTGCCCACAAACCCCGCCATTCCACCGACAGCCAATCCCGAGGTGCCTCTCAAGAACCCCCGACGCGTGATTCCCGATCTGTTCTTCCTCATCCCTACCGTCCTGACTCGAAAACGGCGAGCAACAGGCTCGCCATCCACTCTTCTGAGGGCGCCTCCAAGACAACAGCCAAGCGGCTTCCATCTCTCCGGCAGCCAGAGTTGGTGTTCCCCCTCGTCGACCAGGAGCCGTCAGCGGAGCGGTCACCGAGTCGATCGAGAAGAGCTTCCTCTACCCGCTCCGCCCGTCTCGAATCAGGGTAATCGACTACCAGAAGGTAGGCCCTCTGCTCTCCTCTGGTGTAGGTGCCCAATGCCGCTGGAGTATCCACGCCCAGCTCGAGCAGGTTTTCAGGGTCGATTGGCAGGTGGGTGTTGAGGATCTGTGGGTCATGCAGGTAGCGCACGCTCCGAGCCTCGAGATCGGCGACAGGTAGCGCCTCGACAATAGACGGCTCGGTTCCCTCGTCCGGGAGCAGGGCCGCTATCCGCCGACCCAGATCGAGAGTCGCTTGCGCCGCGCGCTCGGTCTCGCCTTCCGCCATGATGGAGACGAAGTAGGGCCCTTGCCAAAAGGAGAGCCAACCATAGCGATACCGTGAGTCGCGGCCGATGCCGACGGCTTCGCCGTCGGTGTCGTGAGTGAAGACCCCGAAGGCATCGGCCGGTGAGGCCATCTCGAAGATGTCCAGGATCAGATCGGACTCGCCGTCCGGCGCCGTATAGCGCTCGGCGTCACAACCTCGTAGGCCATAGGCGAGATAGACCTCGGCATGCCCGTCGATGTAGGAAAAAATGGTTTCGGGGTCGTAGTGCCGGCTACCCGGAGCGCGATCCCACCCGGCCACTGTGCGCGGCAGGAGATCCAGAGTTGCACTCGCGGCCGGCTCGGACTGCCTCGAGAACAACCAGATCGTGACGCCGATCGCACCGAGAAGAAGCGCGACCGAAACGGCCCAGATGGCCGCAGGCTGCTGCACGGCACCTCCCTCCAATTACGCCCTGACCCACATGATTCATGCAGGCTGAGTCCATTATACGGAATGAGCCGCCTCTGCTGCTTACTGCTGCTTGAGGCGAACACTGCCGTTGCGAGCCGAGAGGCTGACCGAGGCGTCAGCTCGGCCAGACCCGACCTGGCCTTCGGCCCTCTTGCGAGCGCCCTTCTCCTCCAGTGGGGTTGGAAAGTCACTCAGGATCTGCCCGTAGCTCGACTCGAGCCTGGCCTGTTCCGGGAGGCTGGATACCGCTCTGAAGAGGTCGAGTCGGGAAGACTCGTCGACTCGAGGTCGTTTGGCGCCCAGGTCCTCGGGCAGCTCGACAGTCTGGTTCGACTTGGCTTTGAGGCGATCGAGGCACAGATTTACCGCCACCCGGTGAAGCCATCCGCCCAGATTGTCACTTTCGATCGTACGAGCCTTCTCGAAGAGCCTTACGAAGCACTCCTGAACGACATCCTCCGCTTCCTCGGGTCGCTTCAGGATTCGCAGTGCCGTACCGTAGAGCTGAGATCCCATTTCCCGGTAAACCTCCACGAATGCCTCCCGATCCCCCTGCCGGCAGCGTGGGAGCAGTGCGTTCAGCGCCTCTGTGCGATTCCGTCTGCTCATGGACCGTCGCCGGCTGCTTTCACCCACTCAACGACCGACGACCCTGTTTGGTTGGAATCCCTGCCATGGCTGTATTGTCGCTCATCTCCATCTGTTCAGGCAGGGATCCAAGATCGCCACTCTGTCCACCATAAATCTGTTACCTTTCCGAGCCATGCCAGTCCCGACCCGCATTGTTCCTGACCGCGCCAGAAAAATATGGAAAGCGGCCGTCAGATCTGGTCACCGCAGGGAGGGGCAGCCCTGGTGAAGCTAGACAGTGCCGTGATCCTGGCTGCTGGCGTTGGGACGAGAATGCAGCGCAGTGACGACTCGACAACTCTCACTCGTCTGCAGGCCACGGTGGCCGACTCGGGTGTCAAGACCTTGATCCCGTTCGGGCGGCCCTTCCTGGACTATACGCTGGGAGCTCTGGCCGATGTCGGTTTCAAGAGGGTCTGCCTGGTAGTCTCGCCCCATCAGGACGAGTTGGCGACTTATTGCCGCAGGCTGGAGACCCGACGACTGCGGCTCGAGCTCGCGGTGCAGGCCGAGCCCCGTGGTACGGCCGACGCGGTCCTCGCATCGGAGCCCGTCGTCGGCACCGAGGCTCAGTTCGCGGTGTTGAACGGCGACAACTACTACTCCCCCGAGGCCCTCCGATCCCTGCAGAGCCTCGACGAGCCTGGTCTGGTGGCCTTCGATCGAGCTGGCCTTCTACTCAGGCGACAATCCAATCTCGACCGGGAGAGGATGGCTCGGTTCGCGGTCGTTCAGGCAGACTCGGACGGTCGCCTGATACGCCTCCTCGAGAAACCGGACATGGCAATCTATGACGCGCTTCCAGAGCCGGTGCTGGTAAGCATGAACTGCTGGCGGTTCTCCCCGACGATTTTTCGAGCCTGCGAAAGGGTCTCGGAGTCGCAGCGGGGCGAGCTGGAGCTGACCTCGGCCGTCCAGGTTGCCATCGACTCCCTCGGAGAGGCCTTCAAGGTGCTGGCCTCCAGCGCACAGGTGCTGGACCTGTCGGAGCGAGGTGACGTCGCAACTGTCTGGCGCTATCGTCGCGGGACGGAGGTGGATCTTTGAGATCTGCGTGGAGGCTCGGGGACCTGACCAGCTCTGAGGTGCTCGCGCAGAGGGCCCCACTCCAAGTGGTCAACAAAGTATCTCGAATCAAGCAGGCAGCGGGCGCGCTGCGGACTACGTTGCCAGAGGACTCCGAGGCTCATCTGATCTGGGTCCCGGGTCGCATCGAAATTGCCGGCAAACACACCGACTATGCAGGTGGAAGGAGCCTCGTTGCCGCCACCGAGCAGGGTTTTGTGATGGTCGTGGTGCCTCGAAGCGAGAGAAAGATCCTCGTGCTGGATGCCGCTGCAGAGCTCAGCTTCGAGTTCGATCTAGATGAGGATCCATCGATTCCGCACGACAGTTGGCAGGCCTACCCGGTCACCGTGGCGCGAAGGCTGGGCCAGAACTTCCCCGAGTTGTCCCGAGGCGCCCACATCTCCTTCGTCAGCAACCTGCCGGCGGCTGCCGGGTTGAGCAGCTCCAGTGCCCTGATCGTCGGCTTTTATCTGGCCCTTGCGACCGTGAATTGCCTGTCCGACAGAGACGACTACCGGCAGGCAATTCCCACCCTGGAGGCCCTCGCAGGGTATCTGGGAGCCATGGAGAACGGGTACCCCTACGGTGCCCTCGAAGGAACCCGGGGCGTCGGTACCTTCGGCGGTAGCGAGGATCACACCGCGATACTCTGCGCTCGACCTGGAAGCATCGTGCAGTACAGTTACTCACCAGTTCGATTCGAGACAACGATCCGGCTGCCAAAAGAGCTCGTCCTTGTCATCGCAGGCAGCGGAGTACGAGCTGAAAAGACCGGTGCCGCCAAGGCGGACTACAACCGTCTATCACTCCTCTCCCAGGATGTCGCAAGACTCTGGAGAGAGGCCACCGGCCGGAATCTCGCGGACCTGGGATCGATCCTGGCGGCGGATTTCGAGGCGGCGACAGAATTCCGTTCGCTCCTCGGCCCCATCGAAGATCCCGGTCTTGCCGCCGACGAGCTCCAAGAGCGTTTCGAGCACTTCCGTCAGGAGAGTGAAGTCATCGTCCCCAAGGCCGCCGCGGCGCTCGAGACCCGTGACCTGGATCAGTTCGGAAGGTGGATCGACCAATCCATGAAACTGGCCGAAACCCTGCTCGGGAATCAGGTTCCCGAAACCTCCTTCCTGGCTGCCCGCGCACGACAGCTGGGGGCAGTTGCCGCTTCGGCCTTCGGAGCGGGATTCGGAGGAGCGGTCTGGGCTCTGGTGTCGAGATCCGACCCCGAAACCTTCAAGGAACACTTGAATGAATGTTACCGCACAGCCTTTCCGCAACATGAGGAGGCCGCGGCGTTCCGTGTGACCGACGCGGGGCCACCTGCCATGGAGATTCAGCCCCAGCCATGATCTTGAGTCGCAGCGACGTCCTGTTGAGCCTCGGCTACTTCGCGCTCAGCATCGGAGTG
>JAUVRX010000228.1 GCA_030597375.1 Acidobacteriota bacterium | reverse complement strand
GGCTGCATGGACGATGTCCACCAGCAGATCCATCGCTGAAGATGCTGACCCAGATCCTCAACTGGTCGGGTACCCGATTGCTGTCGGTGCTTCACGACGCCGGCCGCCTCTGGCAGGTCGCCTCCAGCGCCCTGGTGCGCACGGTCATGGTGCCGCTTCGCGGTGGGCGGCTGCGCTTGAGCGCCACATCGGCGCAGGTCATCGCGGCAGGCAACAACTCCTTGGCCCTGGTAGCTCTGATCTCCTTGCTTATCGGCATGATTCTGGCGCTCCAGTCGGCCTATCAGTTGCGCCAACTGGGGGTGATCAGTCTGGTGGCCAATCTGGTGGCGGTCTCCATGGTCCGCGAGCTCGCGCCCCTGATCACGGCCATCCTGGTGGCCGGCCGAGTCGGCTCGGCGATCACGGCCGAGCTCGGCACCATGAAGATCTCGCAGGAGATCGATGCCCTGACTGTGATGGGGATCGATCCGGTGAGCCTGGTGGTGGTGCCACGGATGCTGAGTCTGGTGGTTGCGGTGCCGGCGCTCACCGTGTTCAGCGGTCTCCTCGGGATCCTCGGTGGCTGCGGCGTCGGGGTCTTTGTCCTGGGGCTCGGCGCCAGGGGCTATCTCACCGACAGCCTCGCGTCGCTGGTCCAGCAGGACGTCTGGGGTAGCGTCATCAAGGCTTTGGTCTTCGGCCTCATCATCGGCGTCGTCTCCTGCCAGCAGGGGCTCGACACCGAGGGCGGTGCCGACGAGGTAGGGCGCTCCACGACTCGGGCGGTGGTGCGGTCCATCGTTCTCATCATCGCCGCCGATCTTTTCGTTACCGCTCTGCTCTACCTGCGGGGTCAGACTTGAGCCCGGCGACTCCCATCATCGAGGCCAGGGGCTTGCGAAAGAGCTTCGGGGACAAGATCGTGCTGGATGGCATCGACCTCGAAGTCGAGGCCGGCGAAACGCTGATCATCCTCGGGGCCAGCGGCAGCGGCAAGAGCACCCTGCTGCGCTGCCTGATCGGTCTGGAGGAGCCCGATGAGGGGCAGGTGCTGATAGCGGGTACCGACATCTTCCGGGCTCGACCGCGCGAGCTGGCGCGGCTGCGAGAGTCGATTGGCGTGGCCTTCCAGCAGGGAGCCCTCTTCACCTCGATGACCGTGGGCGAGAACATCGAGCTGCCCCTGGAGGAATTGACCGAGCTGCCGAAGTCGACCCGCCAGCTCATCGTCCGAATCAAGCTGGCCCTGGTGGGCCTGGAGGGAGCCGCCGACTTGTATCCGGACGAGCTTTCAGGCGGCATGCGCAAACGCGTAGCTTTCGCGCGTGCCATGGCCCTCGACCCCAGGATCCTGTTCGCCGACGAGCCCTCGGCGGGGCTCGATCCCATCACCTCGGCCGGACTCGATCAACTGCTGATGCGCTTGCGAGAGGTATTCGACGTTACACTGGTCGTCGTCACCCACGAGCTCGAGAGCGCCTTCACCGTCGGCGAGCGCATCGCGCTGATCGATCGCGGGCGCATTCTGGTGATTGGCACGCCCGAAGAAGTGAGAGCTTCGAAGGATGACGTCGTACGGCGCTTCCTCGACCGCGAACCGGAAATAGCCGCCGAGCATGGCGAACGCTACCGACAGTGGATAACAGGCCAATGAAAGATACGAGCACCATTCGAGCCGGATTGTTCCTGATTCTCGCCCTGGCGATTCTCGTGATCGGCTCCCTGTGGGTCGCTGGGTTTCACCCGGGAGGGGCCGAGAAAGCCGCCTACGAGGTCCTCATGAAGGGCTCCGGAGGAGTGCGCCAGGGAGACCCAGTAAGGATTGCCGGCATGGACGTCGGCCGGGTCCAGGGAATCGAGTTGCGCCCGGGCGTGGAATGGCCGGTAGTCTTCCGGATCGGCCTCGACGCCCAGATCCTGATCACGGACGCCGCCTCGGCGAGGCTGACTGCGGACGGTTTGCTGGGTAGCCCTTATCTCGAGATCGACCCGGGCCCGGCAGGCGAGCCGGCCCTGCCACCGGGCACGCCGATTGCGGGTGTCGAATCTGCCAGTGCCGTCGATGCCATGAGTGGCCTGGGCGAGCTGTCGGATCGCGCCGGCGTGGCTCTCGATGAGGTTGCGGTGCTGCTGCAGAGTTTGTCCGCTCGCACGGGACCACTTCTGGAGCGATTCGAAATGTTGTTGTCCGACGACAATCTCGCCTCGATCAGCGAGAGCCTCACCGCAATGCGGGACACGATGCAGGAGGCCGGCCCCCGCCTGACCTCTCTCATGACCCGACTCGACGAGCTATCTGTCGGGCTGGAGACCGGTGTGGCGGGAATCCCGGATCTGACCGGCGACCTGCAAGGGCTGGTCGGAGATCTTCGGACCGCTCTAGGCCCGGGCGGCGAGCGATTGTCTTCGCTTTTGGACTCCGCCGGAGACAGCGTCAGCTCGATGGAGATGAACAAGGGAGAGCTCGAAGCCATGGTGCGAGACCTGCGGCTGGCAACAGCCAATCTCAAGGCGTTCACGGAGTCGATCAAGGAGCGGCCATCGGCTCTGGTGCGTAGATCGAAGGGGCCGGACCGCAAGCCCGGGGAAGGAGTAGATCGATGAGGCATCCGAACCTGATTTCGCTGCTCCTGGTCACCTCGCTGGCCGTCTCTCTTTTCGGGGCTTGCAGCTCGGCGCCGACCACCCACTATTACGTCCTGGCACCCACCAGACCGGCACCCGCGATGGCCACTCCCGGAAGCGGCGCGACGGGTCTCACCATCGGAGTCGAGCCCTTCACCGTCGACCCCCCTTACGATCGAGACCAACTCGTATATCGACTCGGAATCGACTCGGTGGAGGTCGGTTTCTACACCTACCACCGATGGGCTGCACCTCTGGGGGACCTGGTCGCCGTGTCCATGGCGGAGGGCCTCCGGGGTACGCCCGGGATCGACCGAATCGAGCCGGTGACTACTGGCGGTGACTACTCGGCTTTTCTTCGCGGCCGCGTCGTCTATCTGGAGGAGATCGACGTTCCCGGGCAGCAGCAGGCGCGGCTCGGCCTCGAGCTCAGGCTAGTGGACAGGGACGGCCTGACGCTGTGGTCCGGAGAGGTTGAGGGATCGGCGGCGGGCAGCAACGAGACCGTAGCCGGCGTCGTCGAGGAGCTCTATCAGGCCTTCGACCAGGCCCTGGCGCAGGCTCGGGCTGGATTGGCGCGGGCAGCCACTGGAATGTAGGGGAACCCATGCGGGCTCCCGCGGGAGGGGGGCAAACCCAAAGGTGCCACCCACTTTTGGGCCATGCCACTTCAGCACCCAAAAAGCACCACCCAGCACCTAAAATAGACAACTAGAAGGCCAAAATGACAAAGGCGCCGGTGAGCCGGCCCGCGTTCCGAAGCTACGGAAGGCCTTCGGACAAGGAGGTCCCATGCCCAAGCCCGTCCTATTCGTACCTGGCTATCCGGGAAGTCACATCCTGGAGCGAGACACGGGGAAGAAGGTCTTCCTCAACATCCCAGGGCTGCTCCACCCTGCTTCCAAGAAACGTATCCTGAAAGCTCTAGAGGCACCAGACGACCTCACAGCGCTCGACCCTCTGGTTGCAGGAGAGCCGATTCGGAAGCTGGCGAACTTCCTGTTCTTCGATCTCGCCAAGCAGGCCGGGTCTCTCTACGACATCCTGACCAGCCTTCAGATTCAAACAGTCAAGTTCGGCTGGGACTGGCGCCGGCCGATCTACGACATCGAGATGCAGGGTCGGCTCAAGCAGGCCATCGAGGATGAGGCCCAGAGGTCTCAGAAGCAGGTCACGATCATCGCCCACTCCACTGGCGGCCTGGTCGTGCGCCACCTTCTGGAGACAAATAGGAACGACGCCGGATTCCTGGGGTCGATCGAACGGGTGATCGCCTTCGGCGTGCCCTGGGCGGGGACGCTGAAATCCCTTCTTTTTCTCACCGGGACGACCGGATTCGGACCGTTCCTTACCAAACCCCAGACCAAGCGGGTGGTCTCGCTGACCTGGGCCGCCTTCGACCTGCTGCCTCCCGACCCGGACAAGACCACGATGGAGGACGATCAGGGACGCCCGCTCCGGCTGGCGTTGGATGGAGCCGGCAGACAGGTCACTCCCCTGCTCAAACGGGGTTGGTTCCCCACGAGCCTCGAGGATCGGATGGATCTGAGAGCCGACGCCGCCGATTCGACGCTTGGCATACGAACACCGACGCTACGCCTGGCAGGGCATTCGGTGCCGGTGACGAACGTGGTCGGATGGGGAGCCGAAACGCCAGTGCGGACGGTGATGACCGGCCCTCCCGATCAGTTGGACGTTGCGTTCGTCAACGACGAGGGCGACAACCTCCAGGGAGGCGGTGATGGAACTGTGCCTCGCGTCTCGGCCAACTGGCTCCGAGGAGCCGATGTGATGACCTACCACGTGCCCGTCGGGCGAGACCATGGTGGCAAGACGAATCCGCACTCGACCCTGTGGCGCAACCCCGGTGCGCGCAATCTACTACGCCATCTGCTGGGTGGATTGCCCCTCGCGCCTTTCGTCTATGGCGCTGTCGACGCCGAGGACGCTCTGCGCACCTCGGTGGCCCATGTCCGGGCTCGCCTGGTCGCCCTCGATCCCGAAGGCCAACCACTTGCCGGTGCGAACGTCCGCGTCGCGGATCTGCTGGGCGGGCCAACCGACACCTCAGACTTCCCTGCCTCGGGAGAGGGCCGGCATCTGATCGTCATCCCGAGGAACCGCATCCGCCCAGCCGGTCCCCAGCACCGCCGCTTCACCCTGGAGTTCACCTGGCGCGAGCAGGGACAGACAAGGTCGCTTCGGCGTTCCTACTTCGTCACGAAAT
>JAUVRX010000158.1 GCA_030597375.1 Acidobacteriota bacterium | reverse complement strand
GGAGGATCCGCCAGATGAGCTCACAGACCATTCCGATAGCAGCAACGCTAGCTACCCTGCTTCTCCTGGCTTCGGCGGCTCAGGGCTCGATGCCTACTCGGTACAAGTGCAATGGCAACGAGCCTTTCTGGGGACTCGCTATCGACGGAGAGCACGCCGGCTGGGCCACCCTGGAGGAGCCCGAAGGCCGAAGACTCGAAGGCATCTATCAGCGGCTCGAATATGCCGGACTCTTCGCCTGGCGAGGCCGGTTCGGCGAGGCAGACCTGGTGGCCATCGTTACCGACCAGTCATGCTCGGACACCATGGCCGATCGCGACTATCCCTTCAGGGTCACCGTCTCGCTTCCCGATGGAAGCGTCGTGCTGGGCTGCTGCGATACGAGCTCGATGCGGAGCGTCGAGAGCCAGCCGCCGCCGAACGCCGGGGGCCTTGACGAACCGAGTGGCGAGGGCCACGACGAGAGTCTCGCCGATCTGCCGGTCGCGGTCCTCGAGGAGAAGCCTCCTGGTGACTGGTCGAGACTGCTTTTCGATCTCCTGCCGGCCATCGGAGCCTGTATCGACAAAACTCCGGGCTACTCGCCAAGGGTCGTCAAAGCGTGGCCCATGAACCATGGAAGGGTCGGCGTGCGAACTTCGAACCGAGAGGCCGCCAGTTTCGAGTGCGTGGCAAACCACCAGGGCACTGAGGTGGACTCTTTTACCGCCCTCAGGGGCGAAACCGTGGGACCATACGGCGGTTGGAGCCCGATCTTCACACCTCCGGAGCAGCGGCCCCCTACCGGCGAGTGCTACCAACACGAGCGTGTCGTGGGGGCCAGCGGCGAGCTCCTCGGCTGGTTGTCCTACGACACTTGCTGAAGACTCCGATAGATCTGCTTACCTGACTGCCAAGCAAGCAGATCTATAGAGGCCTTTCGATAAGGTTGACCCGAGAACTCTCTCTTCCTACACTCTCTCTTAGTTGAAGGCTTCACCTGGAAACGGGATGATCGTAATGCAGCGACCCAAGCAACGCGCAGAGCTGGAAGAGCGAACCGTCGATGGCGAGATGGTGGTGATGGATCAGGCTTCCGAGAAGATCCATCAATTGAACCAGACGGCAAGCTTCATCTGGCAACGCTGCGACGGCGACCACGATCGACAGCAGATCGCGGAGGAGCTGGCCACGGCCTTCGACGTCGATGCTGAAACGGCCGAGCAGGATGTGGCCAAGGCTTTGAAGCAGCTCGAGGAGATTGGACTTCTGGTATCCTCGTAAAGTAGACTCCCCTATCCTAATCAGGTAGCGGCAGTCTGGATGTACTTGGAAGGGAAGAAAAGGAGAGCGACCATGGCAGAGAAGAAAAGAACACGCAGAGAGGTCCTGAAGGCAGCTGCATACGCTACGCCTGTCATCCTGACGCTCGCGGCCAAGCCCAGCAAGGCCACCGCGGCTTCGGGCCCGAACGTGACGGACAGGCCCAGCCCCAGTCGCTAGTCATCCATCTCGCCTCGCGGGCTGGTCGACGGCCCTTTCTTGGCGTGGGCTAGAACCGCCTGCGAAGGCAGTTTCAATAGAGACCGGTGCGCTCAGCGTGCCGGTTTTTCTTTTCGAAGCGAGACGATTTGAGCGACGAAGCCAAGAGCCTGTTCATCCAGATTCTGGATCGAACGATCGAGATCCGCAGCGACAGCGCCAGGGGGCGAGCGCTACTGCTCGAGAGCTATGGCCACCTCCAGACCTCGCGAAAGAGTCCGGACCTGGCCTACTCCATCGAGGACAAGCCCGATTCGACTCTTCTCATTCGACGTCAGGCTATCGAGATATCGGTCGCCAGGCCGGCACATCTCCTGCCGCTGTTCGACGACGATCTGGTGGTACAACTCCAGTATCTGAGACCCGATCTCTATTTCGTGCACGCAGCCGTTGTGGCGCTCGAAGAGCGAGCCTATCTCCTGCCCGCACCACCAGGGCACGGAAAATCGACGCTTGCCTGGGCGCTGCTCCAACACGGATTGCGCTACTCGAGTGATGAGCTCGGACCGATCGACCCGAAGGCTCTGTCGGTAGCTCCCTACAGCCGGGCGATCTGCCTCAAGAAGAACCCCTCTCCTCCCTACGGCGCCCCGGATGAGTTCGTCCGAGGTCACTCCACCCTGCACCTGCCGGTCGAGTGCCTGCCCCTACCGCCTGTCGATAGGGCCCTGCCTCTTGCTGGGATCTTCTTTCCCCGGTATGACCCCCGGGGCGATCGACCCCAGATCGAGAGAATCGGCACCGCCACCGCGGCAGCGAGGCTGTACTCCAACGCCCTCAATCCACTGGCTCATCCTGGTCGTGGACTGGATACCGTCATGAAGGTCGCCTCGCAGGTCCCCTCTTTCGAGTTGACCACCAGCACCCTCGCAGCTACTTGCGAGTTGTTTCTGCGAACCCTCGAGTCCGAAACCTAGAGGTACTCGGCCTTTAGAGCTGCAGGCGATTCATCCAGGTATCGGCCTGTAGCTCCTGGATGACCGACCGTGGGTCTCTGCAAGCCCCGAGCGCCATGTGAGAGGCTTCCCTCAGATGCTTCTGAAAAAGGCGGCCTGCAGCCGAGTTGTTCTGCCGTTGATACTTGTCCCGCAGATAGGAGGCCGACGGCACCAACCGGTGGATGGCGGCCTTCGTGATGTTCCACCAATGATTATCCCTGGGCTCTACCAGGTCGTGGAAGAACCAGAATCCCTCGTTGAGCACTTTGAAGCGCAGGAAGTAGCCGAAAATCACAGTCTCGAAATCACGCGGCCTGAAGGACGGTAAGAACTCAGCCGGTACCGGCGCGTCCAGCAGCTCCCGGGCCGCTCGCAGCGCTACATAGAGCGATCCCTGCAGGGTGCCGCCTTCGTACTCTCGGGCCATCCCATTCCAGTCGATGCCATGCTCGAAGTGCCGAATCGACTCCGAGAGATCCACCAGTTGTCGTAGGGAGCCATAGCCTCGGGCCCTCCTTCGGCGATCCAGGAAGAACGCGAGGCTGAGATGAGTCACCAGATCCCGAGCCGCAAGGACTCTGACCGGTTGACCGCCGATCTCACCGCTCGTGCCGCGCTCCCAGAACCGCTCTATTGGGAAGTGCAGGGGCGTCCGCCGCCGAACGACATGGCGGTGGAGCTCGAGCTCCACCGCTCCGTCCGGACTCAAGACCCGCGGGCAGTGATGGTGGTGGCTTGCGGCAATCTCGACCCAGGGCCCGCCACCAGTCCTCGACCGATAGCCCAGCCCGGCCAGAGCCTGCATGGCTCGGGGCAGGTCCCCTTCCCGCGCCAGAAGATCCAGATCGCCAACCGGTCTGAGGCTGACGTCCGGGTAGACGGTATTCATGAGATAGGCACCCTTGAGGGGAATGATCTCCACCCCTGCCGACCTCATCCCTTCGAGAATCCGCAGCAGCTCGGGCTGCAGAAAGAAGAAGAATCGAACCCGCTGCTCCAGCTTGATGGTGTTCAGTCGCTCCAATACCGGTGTCGGGACGGCGTCGGTTTGCCCCATGACCTCCAGATGGTGCACCAGGAGAGCGGCAGTCTCGTGCCAGTCCGCCTTGTTCAGCAGGCGAGTCCAATCCAGATTGCCAGCCAGGAGCTGATCCAGTCCCTTCCGGTCCTCCAGGTCGAGGTCCAGTCTGGCGGAATGCAGAAGCACGCGCTCCTCAGGCTCCAGGGCGAAGTTCACGGTTCCCTCCATGACAGATCCCGACCCTAAAGGGTTACACCCCCGGGAATCAACCCTAGTTCTTTCCATATGTACCTCGCTCTATTTGACTTAGCTGCCTCCAGGCCCGAGAATCGCAAGTCTCAGATGGGTCAGGCGGAGTCGCCCCCAAGCAATCTTCTTCGTCGGGGTGGCACTTTCCGAATCTGCCGCATTCTGGGTGTGTCGATTTGATGAGGATCACTGACAAGCGGAGTCACGACAATGAAACATTCGATTTTCTTCCAGTCTGTCGCAGGTGCAGCACTCCTCCTCGCCGTGGTGGGCCTGGGGTACGGATTGACTCGTTCGCACTCCGAATCCACCGAGATTGCGGCTTCCCTCGACAACACGCACACAGCCCGACCGGCGAGGATTGCCATGGGTCCGGTCGCAGGTGTGCTCCGCCCCTCACTGGGCTCGGTTCAGGGTACTGCAGTGCGGGCCGATGTTCGTGAACCCGGGGCGCTGCATCTTATCGACCAGCCTGAATGGCTGAGCCTCATTCAGGTAATCGACTCCCCGGGACGCACCGAGCCGCACTCCAGACCGACGGCAAGCCTGGAGGAAGCTTCCTTCGAGCTCGAAGGCCGTGAGCTCCGAGCACCGCACCTGAACGCTCCTTCGTTGGTCACGTCATTCGCAGGTCCCGACTTCGATGACAATCCCATCATCAACGGCGAGGGCCGTATTCCGCCCGATCCCATCGGGGCCGTCGGCCAGAATCATCTCGTCGAGCTCGTTAACGAGATCATCGGAATCCGGCAGAAAGATGGGACCCTCGATGTCCAGAGCGATCTCGACACCTTCCTGACGAACCTCGGTTTCACCCCGCTCGCCTTCACCTTCGATTCCAAGGTGACCTACGATCCCTTCGAAGATCGGTTCGTGGTGCTCGTACTTGGCGTTTCGGACAAGGTACTCGACGGTACCCCCACCGACGAATCCAGCATCTTCATCGCGGTCTCCGACGACGGCAATCCGAATGGCAGCTGGTGCAGCACCGAGATCGATTCCAAGATCGATATCGGTGGCGACATCTTCACCTGGGCCGACTACCCCGGCCTGGTAGTCGATGAAGAGGCTGTCTACGTCACTGCGAGCCACTTCGAGTTCGCCTCCGAGGACCCTTCCCTGCCATTCGGCGGCATTCGTCTGTGGACGATCGACAAGGGAACGACGGGCGGCCTCTATGACTGTAACGCGGCGGACGTGAATCTCTTCAACCCTTATGACGTACCCCTGAATCAACAGGCTGCGCTTCAGCCGGCTGCCGTCTTTGGCACGCCCCCCGCTGGGCTGGGTACCTTCCTGGTCGGCTACTCGGGTACGACCTTCGACACCGGCGCAGACGGCACCAAATCCGAGCGCCAGCAGGTGATCCGTGTGGACAACCCGCTGGGTGCCACGACCTTCACTCTGAAGCTCGTAGACCTGGGGGATATCGAAGATCTGTCAGGCGCTCCCTCGCTGCCCAATGCGCCTCAGAACGGCTCGACAATCAGGATCGAAACCAACGATCGCTCCACGCTCGCGGGCATCTGGCGTGACAACTCACTGTTCACCGCTCAGACGATCAATCCGACAGGGACCGTCTTCCCCGGCAACAACGGCGAAGCAACAGCCTACTGGGTCCAGATCGACACCAGCAACCTGAATAGCCTGGCCGTTGCGGATCACGGCGTGATCGACGGCGAAGACATCTCCGCAGGGACTCACACCTTCTTTCCCTCCATCACCGTTGATGATCAGGGATCCGTTGCGGTGGGCTTTGGCGCCTCCAGTTCGACCCTCCATCCCGGCGCCTATTTCACCTACCGGGGCGCCTCCGACGCTGCGGGAAGCAACCGCGGCTCAGGGGTACTCTCTGAAGGCGAGGCCTTCTACGTGCGCACCCGCGCCGGCGACGGCAACCCAAACCGCTGGGGTGATTGGTCCGGGATCGCGCTGGACCCCGCGAACAGCGGCTGTTTCTGGGCCTTCAACGAGTACGCCATGACCCAGGGGAGCCCCACGAACACCGGCGATGGGGGTGCGGTGGAGAGAGGCCGATGGGCAACCCAATGGGGACAGTTCTGCACGGGTTTGCCGTTCGCCGACGGATTCGAGAGCGGCGACACCTCGGCGTGGAGTGCGACAGTACAGTAGCCGTCGCAAGAGACATCAATCGACCCAAAGGGCTCCGGTCATACCGGAGCCCTTCTTTCCTGGTGGACCCTGCCCCCTCCTCGCTTCGGTTCACTCCTGCGGTGGAAGTTGCACAGGACTTGAAAACTCGAAGCGTCCTTCTTTGTCGACCTTGAGCTTCTTCGTGCCCCAGGAGCCCTGGGTATAGAGGACCGCCTGAACACGATAGTCCACTGCCTCCTGTTGGAGGATCTCCCTCAGCTGCAGCAGGGCCACAGCGTTGTTGACGTAAAAGGTCACGTTCAGCAGAGCGGTGTCGAGGCGCTCGATGGTCACGATCTCCGAGGACAGACCCCGCCCGATCTTGTGATCTTCCAGCCGGAGCTTGAATGAGGCACCTTCCAGGGTCATGGGCTCGGGATTCGGGTTGGAGACTCGCAGCTTCACCTGCACCGTGGTCTCGAACACAGTCACTTCGGTGAGCTCGACTCCGGCCAGTGAGATCGACGGTGGCTCGAGGGAGCCCAGCGAGGTGCAGGCCGAAAAAGCAAGAACGGCACCAAGAACCAGCATCACGCCACTCGTGAGGGCGTACCTTCCCCCGCCTGCTTCCAGCTTGGAGTTTCCGCCTCGTTTCGCTTCTCTCATCATGCCTCCCCTTTCCGACAACGGATTCTAGCCCGAGGACTCCTCCTACCCACTCGACCTGGGCTCAAGGGCGTAGGGGCGTAGGGGGCGCCTCCCTGGCAGGAGTCTTGGAGCGGCCGGAGCCATTCCGGCCATCTCCTAGATCGGTCCAAGATCGTTGTCGAATGGGGGTCCGTC
>JAUVRX010000090.1 GCA_030597375.1 Acidobacteriota bacterium | reverse complement strand
TGCTGCAATCGTCCGCATTGGCTGGAGCGGGGCTGCTGACCGCATCCTGGAAGGGTCTGGGCCTGGCCTTTCAGGAGGTGCTCGGAGGCTCGATGTGGAATCTCATCGCCATCAGCGTGCTGGTTTTCGCAGTGGACTTCCTACTGGTTCGCCTGCTTCTCCGTCAGGGCCAGCCAGCAGCCGCGCGGTCTGGCCGTACGACCCCCGATAACGAAGCCTGACCATCGGAGCTCTCCCGCTCACCCTGGCACTGAGGCAGTGAGGCAGTGAGGCATTGAGGCAATGGGGCAGTGAGGTTTGTAGGGGCGGGGCTTGCCCCCGCCCGTGGAAGCGGCCGGCGCCCCTGCCGGCCGTTGGCTCAGGGGAAGATTCTGGAACCACTGTAGAAGGGAGGTCCGTCCGGGTGGTCCGCAGGGGGACGGTGGTGGCTACACGGACTTTGACGGGAGGGCCACCACCTGCTCTCGCCATCGCGCCGGATCGGTGGTTCACTTTGGCGGCTCTTGCCATGCGCTCGCCGAGGGCCCCCCTCACGGACCACCCGAACGAACCTCTAGCATCGTTAGGGTAATGAGGCAGTGAGGGCATGGGGCATTGAAGCGGCCGGACCTGTGCCGGCCGGGGAGGGTGGGGGGCAGGATCCCGGAGGAGAGTCTCGGGCCCGGCCCAATACCACCAATGATCCAAGACTCGAGTCCTCAGGACCTCAGGACCCCAAGACCCCAAGCCCTCAAAGATCGGCTGGAAGGCACGCCCGGCCGCCTCAACCCCTACGCCCTCGGTGGGTGAGCTAGACTCTGCAGGAGCTTGCTCAGGGAGAGAGACCGACGTGAAACGCCATCGTCCAGCCGTCAGCCTCGTGGCTGGCCTTTTGGTGGCAGCGATGGCCATTCCGTTCCTGGCCTGCTCCCGGCCCGAGGGTCCGAGCATCGAAGGGGTCGAGGGGGCGCCGGTGATCCTGATCTCCATCGACACCTTGCGTTCCGATCGGCTCCCCGTCTATGGATACGACCTGGTGGAAACGCCGAATCTGGATGCCTTCGCACGCGATTCCATCACCTTCGCGCGCGTCTCCAGCCATACTCCGCTGACCTTGCCTTCTCACGTCTCGATCCTGAGTGGGATTCTGCCCGACCGTCACGGCGTTCGCGACAACATCGGCTACGACGTGCCGACAGATCTGGTGACCTTGCTTCCCCGTGATCTGAGGGCTCATGGATACGCCACCGGGGGTGCCGTCTCTGCCTACGTTCTGCGAGGCGAGACGGGCATCGCCAACGGCTTCGATTTCTTCGAGGACGACATCCCGTTTCGGGAAGGAGTCGCCGGCGGAGCCATGTCACGCCGGGGTGACGAGACCCTGGAGGCGTCTCTCGACTGGTTGCGCTCGGTGGCCTCGGAGAAGTTCTTCTTCTTCTTTCACATCTATGAGCCGCATCTGCCCTGGGAGGCGCCTGAACCGTTCGCCTCGCGCTATGAGTCGCCCTACGATGCCGAGGTGGCAGCCGCGGACGCAGTGGTCGGGCAGCTGATCGCAGAGCTCGAGGAGATGGGGATCTATCGGCGAGCCATCATCATCGTGCTCTCGGATCATGGTGAAGGGCTCGATAGTCACGGATATCTCGAGCATGGGTTCTTCTTGTATCGGGAGGACATCCAGGTACCTCTGCTCTTGAAGCTGCCCGATCAACAGCTGGCAGGGACGAGAAATGTGGCCGATGCCCAGTTGGTCGACCTCTACCCGACCATCGCAGAGTTGGTCGGACTGCCCCTGGACGACAGCCTCCCTGGTTGCTCCCTGCTGAGGCTGCCTGAGTGCTCCGGCCCGGACAGGGTCGTCTACTCCGAGAGCTTCTACTCACGTCTGCATCTGGGCTGGAGCGATCTGGCTTCCCTGGTGCAGGGTGACTATCACTACATCGATGGACCCGACCCGGAGCTCTACGACCTCGCCAAGGACCCTCGGGAGACGACGAACATCCTCAGGCAACAGAGGCGTGTCTACGGAGACCTTCGGAAAAGACTCGAGGCCTTCCATCGGCAGCTCGAGCCCCCCATGGAGGTAGACGAGCAGACCCGAAGCAGATTGGCGGCGCTGGGCTACCTCGGTTCGAGCCAGGGAGACCTGGAGGGACCCCTGCCAGACCCGAAGGGACAGCTCCACACCCTGGCAGACCTGGACGAGGCTCGGCAGTATCGCGATGACGAAGATTATGAGAGGGCGGTCGTGGCAGCCCGTCGAGCCGTCGAGGCCAATCCCAGGATGGTCGATGCCTGGGAGATCCTGGGCAATTCCCTGGAGCAGCTGGCGCGGCTCGAAGAGGCCGAGGAGGCCTACCGGGAGGCGATGGAGATCTCGGGGCCCCGCCCGGAAGTCATTCTGGCGATGTCGAGGGTACAGCTGGAGCTCGGGCGCGTCGATGAGGCCCTTGCAGGGATCGAATTGGCGCGACAGGCCGGGGTCATCAACCCCAACTCGCTGCGCCGGATTGGCTTGCGGCTCGTCGAGTGGGGGCGGCTCGACGAGGCCCTCGAGGTCGTCGAGCAAGCGGCGGAAGACGACAGGCCCGAGTCGCTGAATGCCTTGGCTCGCGTGCTATCCGAGCTCGGGAGGCAGCAGGAGGCGATCGATACCCTGAACCGGTCCCTGGCCATCGATCCTGACAACGCCAAAGCTCACGAGCACCTGGGTCTGGTCCACCTTCGCCTGGGCGACAACGCGCTGGCCCTCGACTACTCGGAGAGGGCGGTGGAGCTGGACCCGACGCTGTCAGACGCTTGGAACAACCTTGGCGCGGCGCTCTACTTTCTGGGCCGTCCGGTGGAGGCCCTGGAGGCCTGGGAAGAGGCGGTAGAGCAGGATCCGTTGCAGTACGAGACCCTGTTCAACATCGGAGTCAAGGCGCCTGAGCTCGGGCGGCTGGAGCAGGCCAGGTCGGCTCTACGTCGCTTCATCGAGACCGCTCCAGAGCGGCGGTATGCTACCGATATCGAAGAGGCGCAGCGCCTGTTGCGTCGACTCGGGGGCTGAAGACAAGGAGGGATCTTGAAGAACCGGAAATGCCGCATCGTACTGATCTTCTGGGGGCTGGCCGCGGTCGTGGGTCTGGCAACAGCCGAGCCCAGCCTGGCGCAGAACCTGCCCGCGATCATCGTCGAAGAGGGCAGCGTGGCACGTCAAGAAGTCATCGCGATGGGACGGGACCTGGTCATCGCCGGCGAGGCCATGAGCGACGTGGTCTCGATCAACGGCTCGACACGGGTCGAGGGACGAGTCGGAGGTGATGTCATCGTGCTGGGCGGTGACGCCCTGTTGAGTGAGGCGGCACGCGTCGAGGGGGATGTCTTCGTCCTCGGGGGTCGGCTCGAGGCCGCACCTGGGGCGCGGATCGAGGGCCGCTCGGTGTCCTATCCGACAGTGAGCTCTGCCTGGCTGACCCTCATGGAGGGCCCCTCGCTTGGATTGTCGGCCTGGTCACCGGTGGTTCTGGGCGCCAAGCTGGCTCTGATGGCAGCCTGGCTCGCCCTGACTCTGCTGCTCTTCGCCACCAGTGGTCGACAGCTGCTCGAGACCTCTGAGTCTGTACAAGCGAGTCCGGGCCGCAACTTCGTTACCGGAGTGGCCGGAGTCCTCGCGATGTTGCTGACGGCGTTGTTCTTCAGCGCCTTCGCAGCGGCTATCGTCGGCATACCCCTACTGATCCTGGTTGTGCTCCTGGCCCTGATGCTGAAGCTCTGGGGGATGGTCAGCGTCTTCCACGCCACCGGCCATTGGCTGATCTCACGCCTTCTGAAGAAGCGGGCCCTGCCCTTGAACTGCGCCCTCGTGGGTCTCCTTGTCCTCGGCGCCATCAAGCTCGTCCCGTGGGTCGGAACCTGGACATGGACCGTAGCCACCTTCATCGGTGTGGGCTCCACCCTGACCACCAAGTTCGGCCGCAGGGAGCCCTGGTTCGATCTCGAGGTGCCCGATCGACCCGGTTCTCCGGTTCGCTTCTGAAGCGCTGCTTGACCCTTTCTGAGCGATC
This sequence comes from Acidobacteriota bacterium, assembly GCA_030597375.1. Taxonomy (GTDB): domain Bacteria; phylum Acidobacteriota; class Thermoanaerobaculia; order Multivoradales; family JAHEKO01; genus JAUVRX01. The sequence goes on along the minus strand of JAUVRX010000090.1, from coordinate 5,554 downwards.
CCGTACGCTGTCGATGTCTCCTCGGATCTCGGGGCTGCGCCTGCCCTGGCAGGCTGGCGAGATGGGAATGACCGCGGCGAGGGCCTCCGAGTGGAGATCGGGGAGGATCATGAAAATAGAGGAGGAATTCGTGGTGCAAGTGGACACGCTTGGCGTCGTAGGCGCAGGTACGATGGGGCATGGAGTCGCCCAGGTAGCCGGCCAGGCCGGCTACGAAGTCAGGTTGGTCGACTCTGCGAGCGAGGCGCTCGCGGTCGGTGTCGGCCGCATCGAGAAATCGCTCGGCAAGCTCGTCGACAAGGGAAAGCTCACCGATGAGGATCGGCAGGCGACGCTGGCGAGGATCAAGACCTCCACCGATCTGGCCGATTTGACGGCGGCAGGCCTCGTCGTCGAGGCGGTCGTGGAGAAGCTGGAGGTCAAGCGTCAGGTCCTGTCCGAGCTGGATCGAGTCTGTCCGCCAGAGACCATTCTGGCTACCAACACCAGCTCGATCTCCATCACTCGGTTGGCGGCGGCGACCTCTCGACCGGGCAAGGTCATCGGCATGCACTTCATGAATCCGGTGCCCTTGATGAGGTTGGTGGAGATCATTCGCGGACCCGCCACCGAGCCCGAGGCCTTCGCGCGCGTCGAGGAGCTCACCCGACAGCTGGGCAAGACCCCTGTCGAAGTGCACGATTCGCCGGGTTTCGTCTCCAATCGCGTCCTCTTGCCGATGATCAACGAGGCGATCTTCTGCCTCTATGAAGGAGTGGCAACGGCGCCGGCCATCGACGAAGTCATGAAGCTGGGCATGAATCACCCCATGGGACCGCTGGCCCTGGCCGACCTGATTGGGCTGGACGTCTGCCTGGACATACTCCGAGTGCTGTACGATGGCTTCGTGGATTCGAAGTATCGACCGTGCCCTCTGTTGGTGAAGATGGTGGATGCCGGCTACCTGGGTCGCAAAGCCGGGCGTGGCTTCTATACCTACGGTGAGGGTGATCGTCTCGCCTACCATCCCGCTGACGGATATCGATAGATGTTCTGTCAGGTCTGCGGAGTCGAGAATTCAGACGAGCAGGATTATTGTTCCCGCTGTGACCAGAAGCTGCTGGTGCTGTCGGGAGTCCCGTCACCTCCGGCCCAGGGTGACAGTTTCGACGACGGGCAGGAGGAGGGCTTCTCGCTCGACGAGCATCTCCTGGAGCGTATCTCCATCCTCGAGGAGGCGGTCAAGCGAACTGCCGAGACGACTCGCCAGCTGTTGACCACCCTCCACAAGCAGGAGCGCAGCATCCTGATCAATCAATCAGGATTGGCGACGTTGCGGGAGATGCTGGAAGACCGGCGTCTCATCGCTCGCGAAGAGTGGAGCGAGCTCTGGCAGTCGAAGGTGGACTACCAGATGCTGGCTTTGGAGAAGAGAGAGCGCTTCGTGGGCCTTCGGGATCGAATCTCGGCCCTTCACAAGGGCAATCGTCGGACGCTGTTCAACAACCTTCTCGAAGATGCCGAATACGCTTTGTACGGCTTCGACATCGAGGCGGCGCTGCAGGCTCTCGAGGCGGCCCACCGTCTGGACCGCGACAACTACGAGCTCAACTACTTCCTCGGCGAGACCTACTTCAACGAGGGACAGGCCAGTGTTGCCCTGTCCTACTTCAGACGGGTGTTGGAGACCAAGCCCGATCACTACGAAGGATTGGTCTACAGCGGCGTCATCCATCACGAGCAGGGCGACAGCGAGCTGGCGATCGAGCTACTGCAGCGGGCGGTGGTCCTGTTCCCCGAGTCCTTCCTGCCGCATTTCAGCCTCGGTGCTGTCTATGCGGGTCAGGACAAGCTGGTCAAGGCAGTCGTCCTGTTGGAGAAGGCCGTCGAGATCGATCCGGTGCCGCAGGCCTTGTTTCTGCTGGGAAGCTCGTTGTACGAGATGGGGAAGGTCACCGGTGCCATCGGCTATCTGCAGCGGGTGGTCAGGCACGACCCTGCCTACGAGGAGGCCTACCATCTCCTGGGGTTGGCCTATCTGGATCGGCATTGGAACCGCAAGGCACTGGAGGCCTTTCGCCAGGCGCAACGCCTGAACCCCACGAAGATGCGCTATCAGGACCTTGTACGGTACCTGTCGGGCCAGGCGGACAGCCCTCTACCGGAGATTTCGACCGCTGCCCAGACCTGGATCCGCGAGGCTGAGGAGGAGCTCGGCGAAGGGCAGCCCGATCGTGCCGTCTCCCTCTACAGGCGAGCCCTGGACGCCGATCCCGACAATCCGACCCTTCTCATGTCCTATGCCCTGATCTGCCTGCAGCTCGATCGCGCCCAGGAGACCGAGGAGGTCACCCGCCGGATCCTGGATCTGGAACCGGGCGAGATGCTCAAGGCTACGGCCTGTGCCACCCTCATCGAGGCTCTTCGCAGCGAGGGCCGCTACAGAGAGGGCAACCGCATCGGGCAGCGCTTGCTGGACGAGGGAACCTCCAATTTCTCCCGCACCATCGCCTACTACGAGATGGCCTACAACATGGCCGAGATGGAGGAGGATCTGGACAGGGCTCTGGAGTTTGCGCAGCGCTCCCTGGAGTTCGCTCCAGAAGAGCTGCGTCAGTTCCCATTGGCCGCCCTGGGCTGGGTTCACTACAAGAGGAAGGAGTTCGACCAGGCGATCGACTTTCTCGACCGCTCGAGCCGTCTGGAGACCTCCGTGACCACCCTGACCCACCTGGGGATGGCATTGCTCGCCTCGGGAGCCGAAAAGAGGGCGCGAAAGGTCCTGGCACAGGCAAGGCGCCTGAAGGGAACCGGGACTTCGGTCGAACAGAAGATGATGGAGTGCCTCAAGACCAGCAACCGTCTTCTGGAGAGAGTGCAGCAGGGTCGAGCCAGGAAGGTACCTCGTCGCTGAAAGAAAGAGAGAGCATTGCATGCGCTGGAGCCAGTTCTATCTGTATACCACCAGGGAGGTGCCGAACGACGCCGAGGTCGTCAGTCATCAGCTCATGATGCGGGCCGGGATGATCCGCAAGGCGGCGGCCGGCATCTACACCTACTTGCCCCTCGGGTGGCGCAGCATCATGAAGATGATGGACATCGTTCGCCGGGAGATGGATGCGGCCGGGGCTGTGGAGCTGATGATGCCAGCGATCCACCCGGCAGAGTTGTGGCAGGAGACCGAACGTTGGGATGCCTTCGGCGATCTGCTGCTGAAGATCAAGGACCGCAACCAGCGGGATTTCTGCTTCGGCCCGACGCATGAAGAGGTGGTGACCGACGTTGTGCGTCGCGATGTCAGGAGCTACCGTCAGCTACCGCTCAACCTCTACCAGATCCAGAACAAGTTCCGCGACGAGATCCGGCCCCGTTTCGGCCTCATGCGAGCTCGCGAGTTTCTGATGAAGGACGCCTACTCGTTCCATGCCGGTGCCGACAGCCTGGGTGAGACCTACGAGGCCATGCGGGCTGCCTATTGCAGGGTGTTCGAGGACTGTAGGCTGGAGTACTCCCTGGTGGAAGCGCAGAGCGGTACCATCGGCGGCTCGGCATCCCATGAGTTCATGGTGCTGGCTGAGACGGGCGAGGATGCCGTGGTGAGTTGCCCGGCCTGCGGTTACGCCGCCAACGTCGAGAAGGCCGAGGCCCGTCCGCTGGCTGCCGCCGCGGCTGCAGGCGACCAAGAAGAGCTCACGGAAGTTTCGACTCCAGGAGCCACGACCATCTCCGAGGTTACGGATCAGCTGCAGGTCGGGGCCGATCGACTGGTGAAGACCCTGGTCTACGAAACAGAGGAGGGCCCTGTCCTGGCGCTCGTACGGGGCGACCGAGACCTCAACGAGGCCAAGCTGGCGAGCTACCTGGGTGCGCAACGCCTGACGATGGCCGGCGATGAGGTGGTCCGACGAGTCACCGGTGCGCCGGTCGGCTTCGCGGGGCCAGTGGGGCTGTCGCCAGAGATCCGAAGAGTCGGCGACCAGTCGATTCGGCAGTCCTCCAACTTCGTGGTCGGAGCCAACAAGGCAGATGCCCACTTCACAGGTGTCAACTGGGGCCGAGATGTGGATCTGAGCGAATGGACCGATCTGCTGCTGGTCACCGGAGGGGACGGCTGCCCTCGCTGCGACGGCACGCTCGAGCTCCACCGTGGCATCGAGGTCGGCCACATCTTCAAGCTCGGCACCAAGTACTCCGAGGCCATGGAGTGCACCTATCTGGACGACCAGGGAAAGTCGCATCCCATGACCATGGGGTGTTACGGGCTCGGCATCGGCCGCACCGTTGCAGCGGCGATCGAACAGAATCACGACGAGGACGGAATTATCTGGCCGTTGCCACTGGCTCCCTACGAAGTCCTGGTGATCGCCTTGAATACGAGGGACGAGCAGGTGGTGGAGCTGGCCGACCGTCTCTACGATCAGTTGCAGGAGCAGGGGAGCGAGGTGCTCTACGACGACCGCGACGAGCGACCAGGTGTCAAATTCAAGGATGCCGATCTCATCGGCATCCCGGTGCGCCTGGTGATCGGCGCCAAGAGCCTGGCCGGCGGCCAGGTGGAGGTCTCCTTGCGGCGTGATCGCGAGAAGATCCTGGTTCCCATCGAGAATGCGGTTGAACGAGTCCTTGAGTTACTGGCTGGCTAGCTGGGCGAGCCGCTGCCGGACGAGATCGGCTCTGGGGTCGCCCGGTGCGGCACTGAGGAACGAGGAGAGGTGGTTCCTCGCCAGGTCGGGGCGATTCAGTGGCCCGGCATACAGGTCTGCCAGCTCCAGGTGGAGATCCCGCTGACCCGGCGCTTTGCGAAGCGCCTCTTCGAAGAAGTCGGCCGCTTCCTGGGGGTGTTGCTGTCGCCCTGCCGACACACCCAGGTTGACCAGGGCCTGCCAGAGACCGGCGTCGATCCGAAGGGCCTTTTCGTAGTGCTCTCTCGCCTCGTCGAGCCGTCCCTGTTCCTCGATGACCAGGCCCAGATCACTCCAGGTGGTGGCCTGCAGGGGATCGATCTCCAGCACCTGTCGTAAGAGCTCTTCTGCCCCGGGCAGGTTGCGGCGTTGGAGCTGCACCGCCGCTTTCAAGGACAGAGCGTCCGTGTTCTCGGGCTCGGTGCCGAGCAGGCGATCGAGCTCGGCCTCGGCCTCGTCCAGACGTCCGGCCTGCAGGTGTGCTGCGGCCTGGTTGAGCTCGCGGTTAGGAGCGGGTGCTGAGCCGGGTGTCGGATCGCCGCCCTGGGACTGCAGGAAGTCGAGAGCGGCCTGAATGTCGGGCCGCGGCTCGGTCACGAGGCTCGATGCCCGCCGCAGATGGAGCTCGGCAGCCTCGGCATCTCGAAGCCGCATCGACAACAGACCGAGTCTGAAGTGGAGGTCGGGGTTCTCGGGCCAGCGTTCGAGGGCCGCCTGCAGGATGTCGGCGGCTGGCTGGATCTCCCCTGAGCCCTCCAGAGCCTCACTCGAGAAGAGAGGGCCCTCGATGAGGGTCGGATCGTCGTCCATCGCGCGTCGCAGGCGAATCAATGCGTCCTCGAGACGTCCGTCGGCCATCTCTGCCAGGCGAGCGTAGTAGATGTTGAGCCAGG
>JAUVRX010000068.1 GCA_030597375.1 Acidobacteriota bacterium | reverse complement strand
GGGCCAAAGGCTATCAGGGACAGGGCAGTGGGGGCTTGGGGGTTGAGTCGGCCGGCAGTCTTGCCGGCCGATCTTTGAGCCATTGAGGCAGTGAGGCGATGAGGCAGTGAGGCGATGAGGCAGTGAGGCAATGAGGCAGTGAGGCAATGAGGCAGTGAGACAGTAAGGATAGCCTCCTGGGGCCCCCCGGACGGACCTCCCCATGACGCCCGTTGTCGCGAGATGAACCGACGGCCGGCAGGAACGCCGGACGCCTCAACCCCAGGACGGGCGGGCGGGTGGGTTGGGCTAGGCTGCGAAGTGATGCCGTGAGAAATCGACCCGCTCAGCGACTGGTTCGCTCGGATCCGCGTGTTCGTCGATCAACTCGAGCCGGGTATGGAGCCCACTGCTGTTGGCGATCTGGATGGCCAGACCCGGTCGGGCATTGAGCTCGAGGATCAGGGGGCCCAGTTTCTCGTCGAGCACGATATCGGTCCCCAGATACCCCAGCCCAGTCATCTCGAAGCACTTGGCCGACATCTCCAGGATCCGATCCCAGTGGGGGAGCTCCAAGCCTGCGAGACGGTTTCCCGTGTCAGGGTGTGACTCCACTACCTCGACGCCCTGGACTCCCTTCAGCGTGACGCCCTTCGACAGATCAATTCCGACTCCCACGGCACCGAGATGCAGATTGGCCTTGCCATCCGAAAGATGGGTCGGCAACCGGATCATGGCCATGACGGGATAGCCACGATAGACGATCAGCCGGATATCGGGCACTCCCCGATAACTGATCTTCTCCAGCGCGGGCTCACTCCGGACGAAGTACTCCACGAGCACCCTGTCCCGCTGGCCTCCCAGACTGTAGAGCCCGCTGAGGGCACTCGAGACATGGTGGTCGAACTCACCCCAGTCCATCATGGCACCACTCGACTTGCGATACAGCTCGCCCCTTCTGCCGGTAATGACCAGGATACCGTTGCCGCCGCTGCCGTGCGCCGGCTTGACGACGAACTGCTCACGACCTTCGAGCACCTCGGGCAGATCACGAATACCGTGCTGCGTAGTGACGACAGCGTAGAGCTCCGGTACCGGCATCCCAGCGGCGATCGCCAGTTCCTTGGTGCGCAGCTTGTCGTCCACCAGAGGATAGAGCCGCCGCGGATTCAGGAGTCGCACATAGTCGGCGTTGCGCCGGTTGATTCCCAGTACCCCCCGCTGGCGCAGACGACGCCGCAGCTCAAGCATCGTCACCGCCCAGAGCCCGGAAGCGGACCAGCTCGAGGAGGCGGTAGCCCGAGTATCGACCCAGGAGGAGAATCACCGCCAGGAGGAGAAGCAAGATCTCGGGAAAGACAAAGACCAGGAATTCGACACTGTCGAGACTCATCACCAGGTCGGCCAGCGCGGCCACGACCAGAGTTCCAATACCCTGCTTCACGGCCTCCGCCGGTCCGACCTCTTCCCAGACGATGGACATTCGCTCGATGACCATCGTCAAGATGACGATCGGGAAGAGCGCTACTGACAGGCCGACCTCGAGGTCCAGCTGATGGCTCAGGATGCTGACCCCCAGCAGAGAGAGCACCACCAGCACCAGAACAGCCGCCAGGCGTGGAACCAGCAGCAGTCTGAGCCGATCCAGGAGAAACCGAAAAACCATTCCCATTGCCACTACCAGGATGAATAGAACGAGGCCAGCCAGGAGTCGAGTCTCCCGAAATGCCAGCGCCACCAAGATCGGCATGAAGGTACCGAACGTCTTCACACCGATGACGTTTCGGAGCAGCACCATGATGAAGGCGCCGATCGGCACTAGCAGGAGGATCTGATACACCGCCTGGATCTGGATCGGAAGGCGGAGAAGCGACAGATCCAGGATTCTCGAATGCTCGGCCTCGGCTCGTCGCTCCGCCAGCTCCAGGGCGTCCACGGAATGCCGCCATGTCGAGATCTGTACCTCGGGGTTGCTGCCTCCGACGACTTCGATCAGGGGGTTGTCGCCATCCCACCAGATCAAGAGATTCCGGGGCAGTCCCTCCTCACCCGTGGCAGGATTGAACCACAGCCACGAGTCGTCGTCCCACACCTCTAGAACCGGCAAGAACTGGGCGTGTCGCTCGCCTTCCTCCAGAACGAGGCCATAGGCGGCCCGAGCCGGAATATCGCCGGCGGCGAGCAGGGAGACCGCGATCTCCACTCGCTGGCCGGCAGAGCGCCCAGCGGCCAGAAACAGGGCCGTGTTGTCGTCTGGCTCCGGATCATTGAGATGGCGGAGCAGCTCGGTCGTGAATGTCGGCACATCGGCTGACTGGGCACGGACTTGCGCCACGACAGCCTCGGCTGCCGTGGCGAACGGCTCTTCGAGCCTCTCTCTTGCCAGACCTGCCGCTGGTGGGGGCCCTCCCCCTGCCGTCAGCTCGGGCGTGACGACTGCCCGATAGTAGAAGGTCTGGCGCCCAGCGGCCCTCCGAATCGCCCACTGAGCCTCCCGTGAGCCCTCCTCCTCCACGATCGTCAGACCAAAACCGCGGGAAACGAAGTTCTCATCCAGCACCGTGAAGCCTGGAGGGGACGAGAGGATCTGCAGGTTCGCCTTGACCGGTCGGGTATGGCCGTCGATCGTGAATCGAGCCTGGACCGTCCAAACACGACTCTCACGCTCTGGCTGTAGGGGAAACCCCAGTGCCAGGACCTTGTAGAGGATGAGTGAGAGCCCCAGGGCCACCAGCACCCCGGCCGTCAGGTAGAGGGGGAGCTTCTTCACTCTTCCTCCTCGACGGGGCAACGGGGCTCCGTGGTGAGCGTCAGCGCGGGATCGATGATGGCCAGACCCTCCAGTGCATTGCGACCCAGAAGCACCGGATAGGCGAAGCCACTACGATCCACCAGCGTGACCTCGACCTCCTGAAGATATTCCCCCAGACAAATCTCCATCAGCACGACAGAGCGTCGCTGGCTGGGGCCTTTGTGCTCCTTGATGTAGGCGGTGCGAACGAGCGGTTTCTTGAAGCGGATACGGCGTCCCGTGGTCTTCTCCCCGACGCGGAACTCCACCCATCGTTCCCCGTCCTTGCCACGGAACCGTCGGATCCTGGAAGCGTCGAGAGAGGAGGTGTCGGCGCCGGTATCCAACTTGGCTGTCAGCTCGAGCCGACTCTTGCCCACCTGCACCTTCTCGATCCAACCCAGGATTTCCTTCTTCGTGGAGGCTGCGGGGCTGGATAGAGCCAACAACAGGAGCACCAAGGCCGTGGCGCATCGGTGCGTCCGGCCCGACTTCCAGCAACCGCTGTAGGAGATCTTCACAAACATCAAAGAGTGACTCCCCAGACACCGCGCAACCCGCAAGGCTCACGGCTCGCCTCGTTGAACCACGATTCGGACCGGCTCTCAGGTCCGATCCGACCTCTTCAATGGTGCCATGAGATTCTAGCCTGTAATGGCATTCTGCCATCGTCGGGCTCGCCTCGGAGCCCGAGAATCGACAGCTCAAGGACGACGCGGACTGGGCTTCCGGGATGCAATTCCAGGACCCGACTCGAGAGATCCTCTCGACTCAGCCCGTGTTCTCTGGTGGCGTCGGAATGACCCGTAGGGTGTTGTAGGCAAAGTCGATGTCCTGGGCGGTGGAGAAGGCCTCCATGACCTCTCGATTGACCGCATCGATGAGGACGCGGCGACGGCGTGGGTGGACCATGAATCGCAACCGGAGCTCGACCCCGCTGTCGGCGGTCCAGGTGCGGGTCTTGGGTGCCGTGTCGTCGACTTTGATGGCGAAGTGCGAAGCCGCCTCGGTGAGCCGTTTGCGGGCGAGCTTGGCCGTGGTGAGGATCTCGTCGTGCCCGCCGACGATCTCGCGCAGAAGCTCTTCCGCTCGTTGCCAGTTGCTCTCGAAGGTAATGGTGTAGGTCAGGGCGCACCAGATGTAGGGAAAGCCCCGCGTGTAGTTGGTCATCTTCTCTCGGAAGATGGCATTGTTGTTGATCCATGTCAGCGCACCGGTCTTGGCGCCCCCCTGGTGCCCCAGGAAATCGAAGGGTGTCACCTCCTCCAGGATCGTCACCAGCAGGCCGATGTCGACGACTTCGCCGTAGGAATCCCCGATGCGAACCCAGTCTCCGACCTTGTAACCGCGGGCTCCTCGAATGGCAAAAAAGCCAAAGAAGGAGAGGATGACCTCCTGGAGAGCGATCGCCACACCGGCCAGGACGACACCGATGCCCGTGAAGAGATGCGGGAACTGGCGAAGGAAGATGATCGCCAACCCAATCATCATCACAAACGTCATGGTAATCGACAGATTTCGATTGGCGGCGTATCGGCGATCGGGGTCCTCGACGTAGCGGGATACCAGAAACCGCAGCAGCAACAGGACCGCCACGGCGGCAAGAAGCAGACTCAGCGATATGAGGAGCTGGCGCTTCCAATAGTCGTAATCGGCGAGCTGCCGCGCCGCCTCTCCATCTTTGATGCGCTGTGCGGTCTCGGCCAGGACAAGCTGACCGTGAAGGCTGATCATGCGGCCTTCGAGGGCTCGCTCCTCGTCGACCAGCCGTTGGCGGTCCCTGGTGAGATCCTGTCGCTGTTCTCGATTCAGCTGGCGACCTTCGTCGAGCCACTGATTGATCTGGTCGGTGCTACGAAGAATGCTCTCTTGACGGCTTTCGAGGATCTCGATCTCGGCCCGCAAAGACTCGACCCGCTGCTTGGCCAGGTTCGCTACCTGCCCAGCCTGGTAGACCTGATCTCGCCTCTGGATCGTCTCGAGCAGGGGTACCGTCGAGCTATCCTGTGACGGCTGCTGGGAGCCTTCACCCGTTGTCAAATCGGCCTGCTGCCGGGTGATCAGGAATCTCTCCGCTGTCCGGTCGTAGAGCTTCTGCTCGGAGGCAACGTCCTCGCGGAGACCGGACACCCACTTTTCGTCGACTCGGAGAGCCTGCTTGGCGGCCTCGATTCTCTGCGGATCGCCACTTTCTTCAGCGGCTGCCAGATGCGACTCGGCCATTTCGAGATCTTGTTGCCGATCGGACAGCTGCCGCTGCATGGCCTCGAGCCTCGAGAGGCTGGCGGTCATCTCTTCCTGGATTCTCTCCAGACTGGCGGCTGCGGTCGTGTCGCCGACAGGAGGGGGTGTGGCCCCAGCCGAGGGATCGTCTTCCTGCGCCCATGGAGGGCTGACAGCGATGAAGCTGGCCAGGATGAAGACGACCAGAAAACGAAGGGTCCTTGTGGGCGCGGCCATGGTCTCTAGATTCCGCAGGAGGGCTCAGCCTACCGGACTCCTGGGCGTGAAGGCAAAACCCGAGGCGACACCACGGAATCGAGACCATTCAATCAGAGAGCCGGCTGAATGCCAATCACTCGCTCAGCTGCTGTTGACCGAGGAAAGCTGACCTCAACCCCCTCTCTTGGGTAGTCAGCAGTACCGCACCACCTACCCGACCAGGTAGCAATCCTTTACTGGTCTGGGTGCTAATCTCGATTGGCGGGCGTCGCCGATCGCGCCACGGTGTTGGCGCCCGAGCTCAGTACGGGAGGGGTTGCATGATCCGGCCGAGTCGCCTTCACCGATGCGAGAGTTCGATCACCCTCTTCATTGCTGCTGTATCGTTGGTGCCACTCACCCTGGTGGCAGCCGAGGAACCTGTCCTCGACAACGGGCGGGCAGTCTACCAAGCCGCATGCGCGAGCTGTCACGGTTCGAGTGGCCGCGGCGCACCACCGAGCTTGCTCGCCCTCGACACGCCGCCACCAGACTTCACAGACTGCGATTTCGCCAACCGTGAGCCGGACAGCGATTGGATGGGCATCACCTACGAGGGCGGCCCGTCGAGAGGTTTCTCGGAGTTCATGCCCGCCTTCCAGGGCGCCTTGACGGTCGAACAGGTCCAACTCGCGGTCAACCACATTCGCACCTTCTGTACGGACCAACGGTGGCCGCGCGGCGAGCTCAATCTGCCGCGACCTCTTATCACCAACAAGGCTTTCCCCGAGGACGAAGCGGTGATCACCACGCTGATCGATGCTGGCGGCCTCGGTTCGATCCTCAACAAGTTCGTCTGGGAGCAGCGGTTCGGCCCCCGTAGCCAGTGGGAGGTCGTGGTCCCATTCGGCTGGCTGGAGACAGTGGACGTCATCGAGGACGACGGCTCGACGAGGTGGTCCTCGTCGATGGGAGACATCGCCTTCGCGCTGAAACACGCCTTCTACCACAACCACGAAAAGGGCAGCATCGTTGCAATCGCGGGTGAAATCATCTTCCCCACCGGTGACGACGAGCTCGGTTTCGGCAACGGCACAACCGTCTTCGAGCCCTTCATTGCCTGGGGTCAGATCCTGCCGGCCAATTTCTTCTTTCAGACCCAGCTCGGTGCCGAGCTGACCGCGGACAAGGACAAGGCAGAGAACGCGGCCTTTCTTCGCTGCGCGCTCGGCTGGACGACCACCACGGGCCAATTCGGACGAGCCTGGTCGCCGATGGTGGAGGTAACCGCCGGCCGCGAGTTCGCCAGCGATGCGGACATCCGGTACAGCATCGTGCCGCAGATTCAGATCACCCTCAACAAGCGCCAGCACATCATGTTCAACATCGGCGTTCGGGAACCGCTCAACGAGCGGGACGTACGGAACTCGCAGGTGGTGTTCTACCTGCTGTGGGATTGGTTCGACGGCACACTCCTGGAGGGATGGTAGAACCATGATGCGAAGACTCACGATTCTCTGTTTCATCCTGACGATCACGACCGTATCGCTCGTTACGGCTCAGGCTCCGAGTCTCTTTGTCACGGCGGACCGCTGCATGGCCTGCCACAACGGCCTGATAACCGCCGAAGGCGAGGACGCGTCGATCGGCACGGCCTGGCGATCGTCGATGATGGCCAACGCCGCACGTGACCCTTACTGGCAGGCGGCGATCCGACGTGAGGCACTGGTCCACCCAACAGCCGCAGCCGTGATCCAGAACGAGTGCGGCGCATGCCACATGCCAATGCACCGGTTTCAGGCCAACGCCGAAGGACGGCAAGGCGAGGTCTTTGTTCACCTGCCGCTTTCGGGAGCTACCACGCCAGAGGGCCTTCGCGCTGCCGATGGTGTCTCGTGCTCCGTGTGCCACCAGATCAGCGACGAGAATCTCGGCGAGCCCGAGAGCTTCACCGCTCGCTTCGGAATGGACACCGTTACCGGCGCTGGCCAGCGACAGGTCTATGGACCGTTCGACGTCGACGCTGGGCGCCAGAGCCTGATGCAATCGATGTCGCTGTTCTTGCCGGCCAAGGGTACGCATATCCAGAGCTCCGAGCTCTGCGCCACGTGCCACACCGTCATCACCCACACCCTGGATGCTGACGGACAGGTGGTTGGCGAGCTCCCCGAGCAAGTCCCCTACCTCTAGTGGAAGCACAGCGCGTATGCGGGAGTCCAAAGCTGCCAGTCCTGTCACATGCCGGTAGTCGAAGGAACGGTGCCCGTCTCCAGCGTCCTCGGTCTTCCGCGTGAAGAGGTGTCCCGCCATGTCTTCCGCGGCGGCAATCTGTTGATGCCTCGGATATTCAACGCTCACAGACAGGAGCTTGCCGTTCAGGCGCTGCCGCAGGAGCTTCAAGCCACCACCGAGCAGACGATCGAGAACCTCACAGGATCCACCGCCACCCTCGAGATCTCACGAGCTGAAATCTCGAATGGCGCGCTCACAACCGAGCTGTCGATCACCAACCTGGCCGGCCACAAGCTGCCGTCGGCCTATCCTTCACGGCGGGTTTGGATCCACTTTACGGTGCGGGACCGGAACGGTACCACCCTCTTCGAGTCGGGGCGCTTCAACCCCGATGGTTCGATCGAGGGCAATGACAACGACACCGACGCCGCCAGATTCGAGCCGCACTACGAAGAGATCTCGAGGCCCGACCAGGTCCAGATCTACGAGCCGATTCTGGCCGACCCCTCGGGCGCCATGACCACGGTCCTGCTGTCGGCTATCAGCTACCCCAAGGACAACCGCCTATTGCCGAAGGGGTTCGATAAGGCCACCGCCGAGGACTTCGTCGCGGTGAACGGCGCGGCCTCGAAAGATCTGGACTTCGTTGGCGGCGGCGACCGCATCCGATACCAGGTCACCACCGACGGCGCCGACGGCCCTCTGAGCATCGAAGCGGAGCTCTGGTACCAGCCAATCGGCTACCGCTGGGCCCACAGTCTGGCCGACAGGCAAGCCGAGGAGATCGATCGATTCATCGGCTACTACGAGGAAATGGCGGATTCGTCGGCGATCATCTTGACCAGTGCCAGATTCATCGCGGAGTAGCCACCAGGCGGCGGACGCCGTCCACTCCACCGACGAGGCCGTTCCGGAGCTTGCTCAATCCGGCCCGACACGAAACCAACATAGGTTGTAGTTGCTGGGGATCTCTATGTGGGAGAATTCCGTACCAGGCATGGAACACTCGACCCTGGCCTCGTCGAAATAACGGAAAACATGCACACTTCGCGACCCTTGTGGAGCACACGTACCGCACGGTACCGTTCCCCCAGCCTCAGATTCGGCCTCGCCTCTTGCGGCATACTGCTCCTTCTGGGCTGCTCCAATGCACCCGACGCCGAGCTCGAACCACCGGCGCGGATCATCTTGTTCAGTATGGACACCGTGCGAGCCGATCTGGTGAGTGGCTACGGAGAGTCCGGGAACACACCGGTCCTGGCCGAGATCGCCTCCGAGGGGGTGCTGTTCCAGAACAGCTATGCCGCCTCCACCTACACCATCCCCTCGACCATGTCGATCTTCACCGGGCTCGAGCCCATCGAGCATGGAGTTCTGTCGGAATACACGAAGCTGGATCCTCAGGTCCCTCTGCTGGCAGAGAAACTACAGGCGGCCGGCTATCGCACCTGGGCGTTTCACGAGGGTGGCTACGTCGCTGGGCGATTCGGCTTCAGCCGGGGTTTCGAGAGCTACTCCCAGCTCCGGCGACTGGCTGTCGTGGAGGACAGGCTCGATTCCATCCTCGAGTGGATCCGCTCGGCTGCTGATGACCGATATTTCCTCTTCCTGCACACCTATGCGGCCCATTTCCCCTACGGTGGATTCGAGCGTTCTCTCGACGACGGACCTCGGCGCGAGCGATTTTCGGAGGCCAACGTCGACAGGTGGCGGCGACTCGCGCAAGCGGGTGACCTCGACGCTCTCTCCGAGGAGGAGCTGCTCTCCTGCAGGGTCTTCAATCACCTCGCCCTTCGACGCCCGGAGATGATTCACGGCTGCGGCCACCGTCTGCCGGCAAGCTTCACAGAGACGGCCAACTTCGAAAGCGACCGCGCAGCCATGCTGGCAAGCCATGTCGAGAGAATCGGGTTGATCGATGAGGCCGTCGGCAGGATCCGCGACACCCTCATCGAGATGGATCAGTGGGACGATACTCTCTTCATTGTCCTGGGGGATCATGGCGAGGCCTTCTTCGAGCATGGGAGTCAGCGTCATGGCTACATCCCGTTCAACGAGGTTCTGAAGGTTCCCCTGATCGTTTCCTATCCACGCTTGATTCGAGACCGTGAGAGCCACACAGTCGATGGACTGGTCTGGCACCTCGACATCCTGCCCACGATCCTGAGCTTGACCGGGATTCAGCAGGATTCCACGCAGCTGAAGGGACTCGATCTGGTTCCGGTCCTTACTGGCGACTCGGTAGTCCCCCGAGATCGAACCATCCATCCCGCAGTACTGCACTCCTCTCATGTCTCTCAGGAGCCCATTCGAAGGGTCGCGCTACAGGGTGATCTCAAGTACGTCCAAGGCCACCGCCTCTTCGGCGACGAAGAGGGCCTGCTCTTCGAACTGGGCACCGACCCAGGTGAGCTGTCCAATCTGAGACCGTCTCGCCTGACAGACTTCGACTCCCTGGCAAGGCTCTCCCAGCAACATGCCCAGGCCCTGACGCCGGGCATAGCCCTTCAGCAAGAGATTCCAGAATCTACCTCGACCGAGGATCCCGGGGCTGTCGCGCTCTCCCGGGAGGCCGAGGAGCAGCTTCGGGAGCTCGGCTATATCCAGTAGGGGATCGGGTTGCAGCTCGAAGATCAAGACTTGCAGACGCTTTCCAGAGTCGAGAGACCTGGCAGCAGGCAAGCCAGGAGTAACCGGGGGCGATTCCTCTTGGGGCTACTGGCGGTAGCAGTCCTGAGTCTGGGCGTTCGTTACGGAGTCCATCGAGCTGTTTTTCCGGTCGGTCTCACCGGGGACGAGGTTCGATACGTTCAGGCCGCGGTCCAGCTCCACCAGGGTGAAGGATATGGCGTCGCCGGTGTGCGAGATGCGCGGTGGCCGCCTGCGCAGTCCTTCTTCCTGTCCCTGTTTCTGGGTCACGACCCGGCTTCGACCCAAGATCCCGCGGCCGAAGATCTCAGGCCTCTCATCCAGGCGCAGCTTGTACTCGGTGCCCTCCTGGCACTGCTGACGATGGTGCTGGGCCGAGAGCTGTTCGACGCGCGCAGCGGGTTTCTGGCTGGGCTCCTGGCGGCCTTCTATCCGACCTTTCTCGGCTACAGCCACTACCTCTGGTCAGAGACCCTGCTTCTGGTGCTGATCACCGCAGCCTTCGCCTTCGCCGTACGCGCAGCGCGCACCAGCAGCCCGATTGCAGCCGTGCTGTCTGGGCTCCTTTTCGGCGCCGCCGGGCTGACGCGCGAGATTGCCGTCGTTCTGGCCGTGGGTACGGCTGTCTGGTGGTTGTCGAGCGTCCCCGGATCCAACCGTAGGAAAGCTGTTGCTCGAGCCCTTCTGATGCTGGTCTGCTGCGCCGTCGTCGTTCTGCCCTGGACGATGCGAAACCACCGACTGCTGGGTCGGTTCGTCCCCGTGTCCACGGTCTTCTGGATGGGCATGCGCGAGGGCAACACTCTCC
>JAUVRX010000179.1 GCA_030597375.1 Acidobacteriota bacterium | reverse complement strand
CCAGATGGGCGCGTCAGGATCGTTGGGCAGGGTGGCCCAACAAGGGGGTCAGACACGGGGTCTGGGGCGGAGGGGGACCGCCTGGGGGTTTCCGCTCAACGATTCGATGCCACCAGCACGGCTGTCGGCAACGAGATCGTGGTCAATACCTACACCACCGGAAACCAGAGCTCCCCCAGCGTCGCTGCAGACCTGGGTGGCAATTTTCTGGTCACCTGGAGAGGTGATTTCGGGGACATCTACGCGCAGATGCTATCCAGTGCTGGCAGTCAGGTAGGTTCGGAGTTCCTGGTCAACACCTATACCACCGGGTCTCAATCCGCTCCTACGGTAGCCGCCGATCCCGGTGGAACTTTCGTTGTTGTCTATTCGAGTTACGGCTCGCCCGACAGTGACACGTCGGCAAACAGCGTCCGGGGGCAACGCCTCGAGAGGGGTACCGTGGTCCTCTTGAGCGCCTTCGAAACCGCCGACACTTCTGAATGGTCGAGCACCGTGCAATAGATAGGTCTTCAGGGAATCACCTGGTTGTCGGCAAGAGAGATTTCTGCTGCAGAGCTGGCACATACGGTGGAAGTCGGCGGCATGGGCAGCTGGCTGATGTTGACTCTGGAAGGGGCGCTGGATAACAGGGAAGAAGGGGGACACGTAACGAATACATGTCCCCCCTCTCGGGCCTGTCGGACCCTTTTTAAAGCTCGAACTACTCGGCGCTGGCGACTGAATTCGAAGCTGCCTTGATGTTGCTGGTGGCTTGGGCAGTCGACCAGTTGGCGTTGGCCAGGAATCGGAAGTTCGTGAGAGCGGCGGCGTAGCCGTCGATCTCAGGCGTCTGTGCGGCAGCGGTAGCGTCGGTGACCACCGCGACCTCGAAACCCTGCTCGAGAAGCTCGCGGAGATGCGACTCGGTGCAGAGGTTGGCCGACATTCCAGCGAGGATTACTTTGTCCACACCCCGCTTGCGTAGCTGCAAGACCAGATCGTTGGTCTCGGGTCCATAGACCTTGTGCGGGCTCACCACCACAGTCTTGCCGTCTTCGATCAAGGGCTTGTAGCGCTCGAGCCAATCGGCTCCAGAGCCCTCGAAACCTTTCATTGTGAGAGCGCCGGTCCGATCGAACATGTTGATCGAGTGCATCATGGTTTCAACCGCGCCACCGAACTGCCACCCATGGTCGGTCGGATAGTAGTAGTGCGGGGAGATCAAGACCGGCATTCCTACACTCTTGGCGGCCTGGATCAGGCTCTCGATGTTCTCGACCGTCTTGTTGGCGGTGACGCTAGCGCCCACGAGGCCCCAGGTAACTCCATCCGGGCTGAGAAAATCGTTCTGGGGATCGGTGATCACCACTGCGGTACGTCCGGTGTCGACTGCCATTCCCGGGTCGGGAAGCTGCGCCTGTGCGCCGATTCCCACCAGGCCTGCAAGCACGATTGCCACGATTGTGGTTGTTCTGGTCATCTCTTTGGCCTCCTCTTTGGTTTCCCTGTCGATTTCGGGAGCCGACTACCGGCCGCCCACTCAGGTAGTGTCGCCTGCCCCTCGTGTCAAGTGATCCGCAAAGCGTGCTTTTCTGTCCGGACCCTGTTGCGCCCCAACTCCGGTCCGAGTACGATGCTCCCAGTGCTAATCGACAAGCTGCTCTCCAACCTCGACATTCATGTCGAGCCGTTCTCCCTGTGTGAGGTGAGCCCGCGACTCCGACTCCGCTTGCCTGGATCGGAGAGGGTGATGCTTCACTTCGTACTGACGGGGTCCGGTGTCATTCTATCGGCCGCTGGAACGGTTCAGCCGCTCGAACCCTGCTGGCTGGCGGTGGTACCCAAGAGGGCTCAGCACTCACTCGAGCCCAAAGGCGAGACCGTCAGGGAGTGCTCTATCGATCCTGATTCGGAGACCCTACCGAGCGCCCCCGTGATATCGACCCAATCGACCGAGCCTCCTGAAATGATCGTTGCCTGTGGCTTGGTGAAGGTTCGCTATGGAGCGGTTCTCGGTCTATTTGACGAGCTCAAGGACGTCCTGGTCGAGGATCTTTCCGACATCCCACAAGTGCGCGCCGCTTTCAAGGACATCTTGGCCGAACAATTCGATGCTGGACCGGGAAGTGAAGCGATGAAGGGGGCGCTCATGAGTCAGTGCATCGTCCATCTTTTCCGGCGTCTCTGTGAAGGCTCCTCCTGCTCTTTGCCTTGGCTGGCGGCGTTGGAAGATGAGCGGCTGGCGAGGGTGCTGGACCGCATTCTTCAGAATCCTGCTGGCCCGCACACTGTGGAGTCGTTGGCCGAGGTGGCATCGATGAGCCGCTCGGCCTTCGCGGAGACCTTTGCGAGCGCTTTCGGTCTACCGCCGATGAGCATGGTGCGTCGGATTCGCATGGAGCGCGCCTGGAAGCTCTTGGAGCAGGGTGATGGGCTGCCGATGGCGGCAGTCGCTCGGCGGGTCGGTTTCTCCAGCCGGAGCCACTTCTCCAGAGCATTCAAGAAACAATTCGGGGTCTCCCCCGTCACTCGACGGGCGATGCCAGGCTGATATCGCGATGAACGATCAACCGGCAACCTCGCCGTCCTCGAGGAAGGATCTGCTGTCGAAAGTGTCGCGATACGAGGCACTCTTCGAGCTCACCGGCGTGATCAACGCGGCGAGCGATATCGAGTCTGTAGGCGAAGTCCTGGCCCGGCGGCTCAAGTACATCGCCGATGTCTACTCTTGGCGCTATATCTGTTTTGACGGTGATCCCCAGCAGACCGAGGGACCGGAACCGACGGCCATTGTCATCGATGGATATCGCGGTGACGCAGAGGTCCTGCGCACAGCCCCAGACGCTCTGTCGAGCCTTGAAGCGGAGCTGTGGAGTCCCCCCCGCAAGACACGTATCCTCTGCGGCGACTCGATGAATGAAGCTCTGAAGCAACTCCCCACACATTTCCAGAAAGACGATCTCGAGCAGATCTTGGTAAACGCCCTGGTCGAGAATGGCAAGACTCGAGCTCTCTATCTGTTCTGCAAGCGACGCCAGCCCTTCACCGAGCTCGATGTCAAGTGCCTGTCGATGGTGTGCGGTTTCTTCCACCGCAAGGTGCACATGCTTTGGGAACAACAAAAGCTTCGAGATCTCGAGTTGGCCTACCTCCAGCAGGAAGTCATGTTGCGTCAGAGTGAGAGGCTTGCGACTCTGGGTCGGCTGAGCGCCGGCATGGCTCACGAGCTCAACAACCCAGCGGCCATAGCCAGACAGGGGGCAGAGCAAATCAGGACTTCGATCGCTCGACTCGAACGCGCTCAGTTTGCGCTCGGGGCAGCAGCTCTCACAAGCGAACAGTACGACCTCATCGCAGAGCTCGAAAAGGAAGCCGAGGAACGAGCCAAGAAGCCGAGCTCGCTCGATCCAATTGCCCGCAACGATCTCGAACAAGAAGTCGAAGAGTGGCTCGACCGAAATGGCATCGAAGACCCGTGGGAGCATGCCTCGACACTCGTTGCGATGGGGCTGTGCGCCGCCGAGCTGGAGGACCTGATCAAGAGCTTCGACCCCTCGGTGACTCCGGTTGTGATCGCCTACTTCGGCAGTAAGTTCACTGCCTACACCCTGCTCGAGGAGATCAGTCACGGGGCCCGGCGAATCACGGAGATCGTCAAGGCCCTCAAGGGCTATTCCTATATGGATCAGGCGCCCATTCAATCGGTCGATGTGCGCGAGGGCCTGGACGACACTCTTGTCATGCTGAGCAGCAGGCTTCGAGAGGGAATCAAAGTCGATCTCGACTACGCGGAGGATCTGCCTCGTATTCAGGGCTACGGTAGTGAGCTCAACCAGGTTTGGACCAACCTCATCGACAACGCAATCAGTGCCATGGACGGCAAGGGAGCGCTCGAGCTCAAGGCGCACCAGGACGGTGATTGGGTCGTCGTCGAGGTCGCCGACAGTGGATCAGGGATCCCAAACGAGGCTCGAGAGAAGATCTTCGATCCCTTCTACACCACGAAAGCCCCGGGAGAGGGCACGGGTCTGGGACTGAATATCAGCCACGGCATTGTGGTCGAGAAGCACAGGGGGCAGATCTCGGTCGACTCGAAGCCGGGAGCGACGCGTTTTACGATCAAGCTTCCCATCACCGATCCGTCAGCGCCCATCGCCGAGGAGGGTGAGACCTGATGGCAAAACCGATCATCTTGACGGTCGACGACGAAGAACAGGTGCGCAATGCGGTCGAGCGCGATCTCAAACGGCACTTCCGCACGGACTTTCGCATCATCAAGGCGAGCTCCGGTGCCGAGGGGCTGGAGACCGTTGAGCGGCTCAAGCAACGCAATGACGCGATAGCGCTGTTTCTTGTCGATCAGCGGATGCCCGAGATGAGTGGCACCGAGTTTCTCGCCGAGGCTTGCAAAGTCTACCCACAGGCACGCAAAGTGCTGCTCACCGCGTACGCAGATACCGAAGCGGCCATTTCCGCGATCAACACGGTCGGCCTCGACCACTACCTCATGAAGCCCTGGACGCCAGCCGAGGAGAATCTCTATCCGGTTCTGGATGACTTGATCAGTGACTGGGAGGCTACGGCGACCGTTCCCTACGATGGGATCCGGGTGGCGGGCGCTCTGTGGTCGGCCAGCTCGCACAACATCCGAGACTTTCTTGCCCGCAGCCAGATTCCGTATCAGTTTCTCGACATCGAGCGCGATGCCGACGCCCGCGCGATGGTCGAGCAAGCCAACGAGGAGACCCATCGGCTACCGGTGCTGTTTTTCCCCGATGGAAGCGTGCTGATCGAGCCCAGCCTGACCGAAGTGGCTGAGAAGGCGGGGCTTCGGACTCAAGCCACCAAGCCCTTCTACGATCTGATCGTTGTCGGAGCTGGGCCAGCTGGGCTGGCCGCGGCTGTCTATGGGGCCTCAGAAGGCGTGCACACCCTACTCATCGAGAAAGAGACGCCGGGCGGTCAGGCCGGTACCAGTGCGAGGATCGAGAATTATCTCGGATTCCCCAAGGGGCTGAGCGGCGCCGACCTGGCTCGACGAGCGACCGCGCAAGCTCTGCGCTTCGGTGCCGAGATTCTCTCAGCCCAGGAAGTTGTAAGCATGGGTCTTCGCGATCCCTATCGGGTGGTCAAGCTTGCCGATGGATCCGAGCTCGCATGCCGGGCGTTGATCATCGCGACCGGGGTGTCCCTCAGGCAGCTTGATGTACCTGGAGTCAAGGCCGTGACGGGAGCCGGCGTCTACTACGGAGCTGCTCGAACCGAAGCGACCAACTACAAGGGCAAACATGTCTTTGTGATCGGTGGAGCCAATTCAGCTGGCCAGGGCGCCGTCTTTCTGTCGCAGTACGCTGACCAGGTCTCGATGGTGGTCCGCGGCACCTTGGCCAAGAGCATGTCCAAATACTTGATCGAACAGATCGAGAACTGCGGCAACATCGACGTCCAGCTGGGGTCAGAGGTCAGCGAGGTCCACGGTAGCGAGCGGCTGGAAGCGATTACGATTCGTAATCGTGAAACCGGCGAGACTCGACGGCAGGCGACCCCGGCGATGTTCGTGTTTATCGGGGCGTCACCCCATTCGAAGATGCTTGGAGATCTCGTCGAGTTGAGCCCGGCCGGTTTTGTTCTTACCGGGCCCGATCTGGTGGTCGATGGCAAGCGACTCGTCGGGTGGAAGCTCGAGAGAGACCCCTATCTGATGGAGACCAGTGTGCCGGGAATCTTTGCCGCCGGTGACGTTCGACATGGAGTCATTCGCCGAGTGGCCTCGGCAGTTGGACAGGGATCGGCGGCCATCAACTTTGTCCATGAGTACT
>JAUVRX010000201.1 GCA_030597375.1 Acidobacteriota bacterium | reverse complement strand
AGAGAACCTGCCGTCCGCAGTCGTCTCGCCGACCCGGATCCCCAACTCCTCCTCGAGCTCTGTGGCGATCCTCTCGGCACCCTTCATCCTGTCCGGCACATCGTTGCAGAGACGGATCTGCACGTGCCCCCTGGGTTCGCTGTAGAGAAAGGAATAGAACGAAACGACACTCTCCACCTCGACCCTGGCAACCGACAGCCTCTCGGCAATCAGATCCATCGCCCGGCTGTCCACACAACCCAGCTGCTTCTGGACATCCAGGGCGACATCCAACAAACGACTGCGATCATTGCCATACACCCTGCAAACCGCAGTGACCACTCCCTTTCGTGTCGTCCTCATGGAAACACCTCGTTAGGCTTGGATTCTCTCTCAGAGATCTCTTGTGCAGACCTTCGGATCGTGCTGCTGCCTGGGGTCCCCCGCTTCGTGGAGAGTGCTCTGGTTCGCCGCAGCCCGTGCCTTGTCGTCTGGAAAGGTCTTGAAATGCGGGCTGGAGGTACCACTCGGAAGTGTACGGCTGTTCGACCCTCCACCGCACCACCCGGACGGTCATGCACTGCCCGCCCCGCGGGGTGGCGGGAGTCCTCAACATATGTCGGTCAACCGCTATAATCTGCCCTCCACCGGATCAGAGCGACACTCTGGCCATGACTGAATCGAACAACAGCCCCCCTGCCGACATGGCTATTCCTGGTCAGGCGCAGAGAGCTCCCATCGAGCAGGAGATGGAGCTGAAGTTCCCCAATTTCGAGCTTCTGGTCACGGCCATGTCGGCCAACATCTCGACCACAGGGATGTTCATCCAGAGTCCTGAGCCGGCGCCGGTCGGCACGACTCTCTCATTCCGCTTTCGCATCGAAGACTGGAGTCCCATCCAGGGGACGATACGCGTCATCTGGAACCGCCAGCAGGTCGAGGCGTCCAACCGCCCCACGGGTATCGGCGTGAAATTCGTCGACCTGGACGCTCAGAGCCGCCGGATGATTCGCTACCTCGTGGACAAGCACCTGGAAAAGGGGGGCGAACCCTTCCAACTGGGGCATGAGATCGACTCGCCCTCGGACCCTTCGGCTGGAGATCCACCAGCCTCTGCCGGCTCGTCAGAGCTCAGACCCCAGAGCCACCGACTTTTTTGGGGAGTCGGAGCAACCCTCATGGCCGGAGCGGTAGGGATCGGGCTCTGGTTCCAGCTGACTCGCCCACCCATTGCCGATGACGATCACCCTCCGGCCATGGTAGCTGGAGAACAGACTGGAGTCGCCAGCCCAGTTCCGGTCTCCCCTGCGAGCGAACCTCCAGACCCCGCTGCTGCAGTCGGCAACAGGCAGGCCGAAGAAGCCATCCAAAGCCTGGTCCGGGACTGGTCGACGGCCTGGGAGAGTCTGCAGGCAGATAGGCTCCTGGATTTCTACGCTGCCGATTTCGAGCCCGCCGGCCGGCAGACCCGCGCGCAGTGGGAGGCTGGCGTAAGGAGAGAGATGTCGAACACCTCTTTCATTCGAGTGGCAATCTCGGCCCTCGAGATCTCGGCACCCACCGCCTCGGAGGGCCGGGCATCCTTCTACCAGTCGATCCGCTCCGATCAGCGTGACGAGACCGCCAGGACCTCACTCGAAGTGGTGCGCCTGAATGACGAGTGGAAGATCGTCCGCCAGACCATCACCCACTAGTGGACTGTAACGTTCAAACGCATAGTGCCTGGGCGACCCCTCATCCTTCTACCACGGACTCTCAGACGATTCACCCTGGCGGCGGTCGCCGCCCAGGAGCGCCCGACCGTAGAGGCGTCGGGTGTTGTCTTTCACGACCTCCGCCCCCGCCTCCCGAGTCAGGCCCTTGCCTTCGGCCGCAGCCTGCCGAGAGTGCGAGAGGTTGGCAGGTTCGTTGCGGTCGCCCGGCTCCTTGCCCAGCACTGGACTGTCGGTTTCCAGCAGCAGAGACTCTAGAGGCATCTGCCGAACCAGTTTCTGCTTCTGGCGCGAGCGCACCACCGAAGGCGGTATCGAGAAAAAGAAGCCCGCCTCGACGGCCGGCAGCGCCTTGGAGGCGCGGCCGTCGAAAGCGTGGAGTTGGACTCTCCTGGCCCCAGACTGCAAGAGCAGCTCGATGGCTGCAGCGCCGGCAGAGCGGGAATGGACATTGAGAGGCAGATCGAGCTCCAGGGCCAGGGCCACGAACCGCTTGAAAATCTCCCTCTGGACCTCTCGGTCCTCCTCGCTCTCCACCTTCCAGTAGTCGAGCCCCACCTCCCCGATGGCGATCAACTCGCTCGCGTGTCGCCGGATCCACAGCTCCAGATCCTCTGCCTGGTCCGGCTCCAGGATGGTGGGAAACAGGCCCGCCGCGGCTCGAACGATCCAGGGTTCGTCACGAGCCAGAGCCACGTTGAAACGCGCGTCCTGCAGCGTCTCTCCGACCGCGATGACGGTCTCCACTCCGGCTTCCCTGGCGCGCTCCAGGACCTCACCGCGGTCGCGATCGAATGCAGGGTCACACAGATGGGCATGGGTATCGAAGAGGCGGTAGCCTCCCGAATCGGACCCGGACCCGGTCTCTCTCATCGACATCCCAATTCCCGTGCAGGGGCCACTTCTATCACTCCATCTCGATCCGATCGCTACCCGAGTAGACGTTGAATCGTCCCTCGCGCAGGAAGCCGACCAGCGTCATACCCTGTTCCCGGGCCAGCTCGAGTGCCAGGCTACTCGGTGCCCCCACCGCCGCCAGGACCGGAATTCCAGCCAGCACAGCCTTCTGGACCAGCTCGAAGCTGGCTCGCCCGCTCACCAGAAGGATTCGATCGGAGGCCGGAAGCCGCTCGCCGAACAGCAATGCCCCCACCACCTTGTCGACAGCGTTGTGCCGCCCTACATCCTCGCGCAATTCCAGGAGCCTACCCGTTCCATCGAAGAGCCCGGCAGCATGCAGGCCTCCTGTCTGGGAAAACACGGGCTGAGCCTCGCGAAGAGAGCCAGGCAATCGCACCAGCAGCTCCGGTTCGAGGCGGAAGTCTCCGATCGGCACCAGTGGACAGGAGATGCGGACTGCTTCGAGAGAGGCCTTGCCGCAAACCCCACAACTGGAAGAGGTGAAAACGTGACGGGTGAGCTGTTCGGCATCGAAGTGGATCCCTGGGCTCAGGTGAACCTCCACCACGTTGTGCGGTTCCTGCGAGAGACTGGAGTCACAGTAATCGACTCGCCAGACTTCCTCTCTGGTGCTCAGCATGCCCTCCCCACAGAGGAATCCAGCTGCGAGCTCGAAGTCGTTGCCTGGGGTCCGCATGGTCACGGCAACGCTGTGGCGCTCTCTTCGCCCCCCGACTTCAGCTACGACCCTGATCTCCAAAGGCTCCTCGGCCGCCAATACATCGGCACGGCTCACGGCCCCGCTTCCCTCCACCGCCAGAACCGTCGCGGGGACCGTAGCACCGGGAGCGCCGTTGTGCTCTGGCTTTTCACCCATCACGCGTCGCGGGGCTCTGGAACCACATCTGGGACGCTGTCTTGAAAGTCCCGTGGAGAATTGAGATTGAGAAGGAGGTCGGATCTGTAGAAGGTGAGGTCGGGCGTGATCGGAACAGGCACCGTGTCGATGTCGGCAAGAAAGCGCCAAGCCTCGAGACGACCGTCGCGTAGCCTCGACTCGAGAGCCTCCCGGCACGCCGCCGAATAGAGCCCGAACAGGGGCTGCTGCCGGCCATGCCAGACAGCCACCCTGGCTCGAGGGCGGGCCATGAGCCCTTCACTCCTCGAGGCAAATACCTGGTTCGCGGTACCCCAGTCCGCAACATGCTCGACGAGCTCGACAGTGACGAAAGGCAAGTCACAAGCGACCACGAACACGGGCCGCGGACGGGCCCATTCGAGGGCAGCATGGATGCCTGCCAGTGGGCCAAGGCCCGCGAATAGATCGTCGATGACGGTGATTCCGAGATCTCCATAAGACCGACCTGGCACTGAAACTGCGACGACATCGGACATCGTCTCCTGTAGCACCGCGAAGGGATGCAGGATCAGCGCCTTGCCAGACAGAGGCATCAGGGCCTTGTCCCGCCCCAATCGCCGGCTTTCGCCTCCGGCCAGGACGGCACCCACTACCGAGATCTTCATGCTTTCCATCGAGCTGCGAGATGTTAGCAGAGGCGTCGGAGCATGCTACGCTCCTCTCGAGTCGACACGCGGGTCGGTGCTCGCTTCCGGGACCACCCAGTGAGTCGCCTACAGCCTGTCTCATGCGAGTTCTCGTAGTCGACGACGAAGACCAGGTCCTTCACCTCGTCACCTCCATGTTGGAGCTCGAGGGTCATGAGGTAGTCACCGCTAGCCATGGTGAAGAGGCTCTCCTCAGGGTCGAGGAGAGTCGACCCGACGCCATCTTGCTGGATATCGTCCTGCCCCGAATGGATGGCGCCACAGTAGCCCAGAAGCTGCGAGAGGATCCCGGGACTGCGGACATCCCCATCGTCTTTTTGACCGGCCTGGTGGAAGACGATCAGGACCAAAAGCGGGGACTGGTGATCGGCGGCCAGTACTTTCTGGCCAAGCCCTTCGATTCCGAGAGGCTCTACAGCGTGCTGGCGCTGGCCACCGAAAAGAGCTGACCCTCCTTCCGGACCGGCTGACCGCCTACGAGCGACTCCGAGTGTAGAGCTAGCCCGGCTGACTCTGAGCCGGTGACTCCTGATCGACAGGATGGCTCTCGGCCAGCTCGAGCATCTCGGCGATCTGCCGACGCGCCTCGTCGGCCAACTCTCGTCGATCCTCCAACTCCAGATGTGCGGTCGGAATCGGCTCGCCGACGAAGACCTGAATCAGCCCGGGTCGAGGGGCGAAGCCGTCAGGGGGCAGGACTCGTTCACTGCCCGAGATGCCCACGGGTACTACGGGCACACCGGCCTTGATGGCGGCGACGAAGCTGCCTGTCTTGAAGGGCTGAAGCTCGCCGCTTCGGCTTCGGGTGCCCTCCGGGTACGACGCCATGCTGGCGCCCTCCTGCAACAGCTCGGACATCAGATCGACACTGGTTCTCGAGGCCTCGCTGTCCGATCTGTCGATGAAGACCATGCCCATCGCCGCAGCGTAGAGACCCAGAAAAGGGATCTTGCGAACCTCTTTCTTGGCCAGAAATCGAAGGTTGGTCGGTATGCTGCCGACCAGGGCCGGGATGTCGTAGAACGAGCGGTGGTTGGCGACGAAGAGCACCGGCTGAGAGAAATCGT
>JAUVRX010000238.1 GCA_030597375.1 Acidobacteriota bacterium | reverse complement strand
GCGAGCTCTTCTTCCACGGCTTCCCATTCCTGCATGAGCTCTTCGACGCGCGCCGACTGACGCTTCTGCTCCTGCTCGAGCTTCTTGACGTCGGCTGCGGGGCTGCGTTCGAAGTATTGCGGGTCGCAGAAGATCTCGTTGATCTCGTGAACTCGGCCCTCGGCCTTGTCGATCTCGGCGGTGAGCTGGTCTCGCCGCGCGGTCAGTCTTCGGATCGCCTTGCCATCGTCCGAGGCGCTGCCATCGGCCCGCCGGGCCTTCCTCTTGCGCTTTTCCCGCTTGACCTTGAGAGCCACGGCGTCGGAGTCGAGGTGGTCGTCGCCGCACCTGGCCACGTACTCCCCGTAGGTGCCTTCGAAAGTCTGCAGACCCTGGGGTGTGATCTCGACGATGCGATCGGCCAGCTCGGAGACGAACCAACGATCATGGGAGACGAAGATCAGCGTCCCCTCGTACTCCTTCAAGGCCACGACGAGCGCCTCGATGGCCTCGAGGTCGAGGTGGTTGGTGGGCTCGTCGAGAATCAGCACGTTGGGCTCCTGCACGGAGAGTCGGGCGAAGAGCAGACGAGCGGCTTCGCCCCCCGAGAGGCTGCCCAGGCGCTTCTCGACCTCCTCCCTGGAGAACAGGACCAGCGCCAGGCGGGAGCGCACGAAGCCGATGGTCTCGCCCGAACAGAGCTCCCACAGGCTCGCCTCGACGGTCTGCTTTTCGTTGGTGAGCTGCTTGTGGTGGTCTTGAGCGAAGTAGCCGGTGTAGGTCTCGTACCCCCATTGCACCTCGCCGGCGTCGGCCTCGACCTCGCCGATGGCGATCTTGAGCAGCGTCGATTTGCCGATGCCGTTGGGGCCGATGATGGCCACCCGCTCTCCCCGGCGAACCGTCAGGGAGACATCTTCTAGAACCCGATTGTCGCCGTAGGCCTTGGAGATTCCCTCGAGCGACAGGGCCTCTTTGCCGCTCGGCCGTCGCTCGTGGAACCTGAAGGTGGGGTAGCGGCGGGAGCTCTCGGGCAGAGGCTCGAGCTCCGACTGGCGCTTTTCGATCAACCTCAGCTTGCTCTGCGCCTGCCGTGCCTTGGTCGCCTTGGCCCGGAAGCGATCCACGAAGGCCTTGTGATGGGAGATCTCCTTCTCCCTCTTGGCGAGCTCCTTCTCCAGGCGCTCCCGATCGGTCTGCTTGGCTTGCTCGAACTGGCTGTAGTTGCCTCGATACAGACGCACCGTCTCGTAGTCGACGTCGAGGATGTCGGTCGAGACATTGTCCAGGAACCGGTGGTCGTGGGAGATCACGACGACGATGCCGGGGTACTCCTGCAGGAACTTTTCCAGCCAGCGGATGGAGAGGATGTCGAGATGATTGGTCGGCTCGTCGAGCAACAGGGCGTCAGGGCCGCCCGCCAGCACCTGGCCGAGCAGGACCCTGAGCTTGAATCCGCCGGACAGGGTGCTGAGTGGCTCGTGATGGACCTCGGCCGGAATCCCGAGTCCTTCCAGGATCTCGGCCGCTTGCGCCTCGACGCTGTAGCCGTCGTGGTGGAGGATGATGTCTTCGAGCTCGGCGTAGCGCTCGGCATCGAACGACTTCTCGGCGCGGCTCAGGATCTCTTCCTTCTCGGCCATGGCGTGCCAGAGACGCTCGTTGCCCATGAGCACGACGTTGAGGATCGATTCGGTGTCCTGAAGGAACTGGTCCTGTCGTAGGACTCCCAGCTTCAGTCGCTTGGGAATCGACACCACGCCATCGCTGGGCAGCTCGTCCCCGGCCAGAATCCGCATCAGGGTCGACTTGCCGGAGCCGTTGGCGCCGACCAATCCATAGCTCTGTCCCGGGTTGAGCTGGAACGAAACGCCGGTGAAGAGAGTCTGCGGGCCGTAGGACTTGGCCAGGTTGGACACGGAGATCATGGAACGCGAGAGAATACCATGTGGGCTGGGGTTGGATAGCCTGGCCCGAAGGTTGCTTTCAAATCTCGCAAGGCCATGTCTCCGAAACGAACCCATCGCCGGTCATCGAAAGGCAGACGCCGCAGGAAGAAGGGCTCCGGCCGATGGCGTCGCCGGTTCCTGGTAGTGATTCTCCTACTGGTTCTGGCAGGCGCGGCCTGGCTCGTATGGCCATTCTGGCAGCTCTCTGGGGAGTTCGAGAATCGCTCGGTGAAGCAGCCCTCGAGGCTCTACGCTCGATCCCACCGACTGACCGTGGGGCACAGCGAGGATCCCGCGAGACTGATCCGCGAGTTGGACGATCTGGGCTAGCGCCGGCAGAAGAGTGGCGAGCTGGACAGAGGTGAGTTCACCTGGGATGGGCGAAGTCTGGTGGTGCATCTCCGCCCCCTGCCGACACCCTACGGCTGGAACCAGGGAGGCGTGCTGGAAGCCCGATTCTCCGGCCGCCACCTCGAGACCGTCGTCTGGCGAGGCGCCGCGGTGGAGGCAGCAGATCTCGAGCCGCCGTTGCTCTTTTCCTACTATGGCCCCGATCGTCAGGAAAGGCGACCGGTAGCGATCGATGCGCTGCCCGACCACCTGGTTCTCGCGGTTCTGGCCGCCGAGGACGCCCGTTTCTACGAGCACCCGGGACTTTCTCTCACCGGCATCCTCCGCGCAGCGTGGGTGAATCTGCGTGGAGGCGGCATTCGTCAGGGCGGCAGCACGCTGACGCAACAGCTGGTGAAGAACCTCTTTCTGACCCAGGACAGGACGTTGGCTCGGAAGCTCAGGGAGGCAGCCCTGGCGCTGCTCATCGACTGGCGCTTCGAGAAGCGGGAGATCCTGGATGCCTACCTGAATGAGATCTACTGGGGCAGCAGCGGTGGGATCAACCTCATGGGAGTCGGATCTGCCGCCTGGGCCTACTTCGGCAGGGAGGCCACCCAGGTCGATCTCTGCGAGTCGGCCGTCCTGGCCGGCATGATCTCCTCCCCGGGAAGCTATTCCCCCGTGTCGCGCCCCGAGAAATCGCTGCAAAGAAGGAACTGGGTCCTACAGCGCATGGGGGAGTTGGAGTGGTTGACAGCGGAGCGCTTGGCGGTCGCCCTGGAAGAACCGCTGTGTGTGGCGCCACAGCCGGTTGGAGCTCGACAGGCGGCCTACTTCCGCGATCGGGCAGCCGCGGAGGTGGAGCGGCGCTTCGGAGTCGGAGAGCTGGCGGACCGGGGCTACCGGGTGTTGTCCACTCTCGATCGGTGGGATCAGGAGGCGGCCGAGGCGATGGTGGACTGGGGCCTGAAGTCGCTGGAGGAGGGTTGGGAGAAGGACAGCAAGGCGAGCGGTCCGCTGCAGGCGGCGCTGGTCTCCCTGGATCCCCGAACCGGTGAGATTCTGGCCTATCTGGGGGGGCGCGACTATGGCTCCAGCCAGTTCGATCGTGCCGGCAGCGCCGAGCGGCAGGCCGGCAGCGCCTTCAAGCCGGTCGTCTATGCGGCAGCGTTCGAGGACGGGGTGGCGGCACCGTCGACGATGCTGGAAGACGCGCCACTCACGGTGGCCCTCGTGGCCGGAAAGAAGTGGACACCGCAGAACTCCAGCAATCGGTATCGCGGCTGGGTGAGCACCCGTACCGCCCTCGAAGACAGTCTGAACGTGCCGACGGCCCGACTCGCCCTGCAAGTCGGCCTGTCGCGGATCGTGCAGATGGCCCAGGCCATGGGAATCAGCACTCGTTTGCAACCGGTTCCGGCCTTGGCGCTCGGCGCCTTCGAAGTGACGCCCCTGGAGCTGGCCTCGGTCTACGCGGTAGTGGCCGCCGGAGGCGTCCGTCGCGAGGTGCACGGCGTTCGGGGACTTCTCGATCCCGCGGGTGAGCCGGTGGAGGGGCGTCCCCTGGATCCGCCGCAGCGAGTGATCTCGCCCCAGGCCAACTTCCTGCTGACCTCCGTCCTGCAAGGGGTACTCGACCGGGGCACAGCCTCCAGCGTCAGAGCACAGGGACTGGAGGCTCGATTGGCGGGCAAGACCGGAACTACCAACGATCGCCGAGACAGCTGGTTCAGCGGCTTCTCTTCGGATCGCGTCTCCCTGGTCTGGGTCGGCTATGACGACAACTCCTCGACCCGTCTGTCCGGGGCGCGAGCAGCCCTGCCCATCTGGGCGAGATTCACCTGGAAAGTGACTCCGCCAGGTGGGTACTCGCTCTTCCCCCAGCCGGAGGGAATCACCACGGCAGTGATCGATCCGCAGAGCGGTGAGCTGGCGACCGACGATTGTCCGGAGGTCCTCACCGAAGTCTTTCTCGCCGGCTCGACTCCGACCGAGGTCTGCAGCCTTCACGGTGATTGGCAGCGAGACCCTGCCTGGCAGACGGCTTCAGGAGAGCAGGTCGAAGGCAAGAAGCGGTGGCGGTGGTTTCGCAAGATCTTCGGCAAGGACAAGAAGGCCAAGCCTGATTAAAGGGTCGAAGCGGTCGGGCGTTCCTTCCGACCGGTCTTGGAGGGCTTGAGGGTTGAAGCGGCCGGGCGTTCCTTCCGACCGGTCTCTGAGGGCTTGGGGGTTGAAGCGGCCGGCGCCCCTGCCGGCCGTCGCTCCATCCGTCAGAGCGGCTTGTCTCCGGGAGGCCCGTCCGGGCGGTCCGCAGGGGGACGGCGGCGGCTAGACGGACTTTGAAGGGCCGGCCGCCACCTTGTCTCG
>JAUVRX010000323.1 GCA_030597375.1 Acidobacteriota bacterium | reverse complement strand
GCCGCCAGGTACCTGGGAAGGGAAAGCCTCATCTCACGCATTGCAACTCCTCCTCTCGTCGCCGGGCCCTTCCCGACCACGAGGTCTCTTGAGTCTACGTGACCATGGTGCTGGCTGATCTTGCTTTTCGTGCCAAAAAGGCTGTAGTTCCCGACTTATCTCTCGTTCAGCTGCTCTCCAGCACAACTGCGACAGCAAGATCTCCTGTGAGCTCTCAAGGTCGATGCCGTGGATCCTCCAGCAGCCAATAGAGGACGTTGTCGACGAAGATGGGATCGCGTGTCAATCCGAGGTGATTCGTGAACAGCATCAGGGTCGAATCCCAGGCCACGGGCGACTGCAGGGTGGGAGTCCAGGCGCCGCCGACCCGCTCGTCCATCAGGGCGCTGGATCGGAGAACGCTGCCATCACCCGGTCCCTTCTCGATGATCCTCAGCTTGCCAGTGGTGGGATGTACCGCCACCACCTCGCTCGTCGGCACCGCGTCTCCGGCCACCAGATAGAGATGGAGGTCTTCGGGGGGACTGGCCGGTCGATCCAGAGCCGCCGCGAATTGTTGGGCCCGCCTGAGGGATTTCTCCAGATGGTCCATCGCCACCTGGTCCCGCAGGTCCCGCGTTGTCTCCTCCGGTAGAAGCCAATCGAGCACTCCGCCCTGCTCGGTGTCGGCCAGACCCCAGCCCAGCTTCTGCCACAACTGTGCGTCCAGCAGGTCCTCGACGGGCTCCTGGCCTTCCGTGTCCCACACGACCGCGCCATGTCTCGATCGCGGCAGCAGTTGGTATGTCGACGGGAAGGTACCCAGGACTGCCGGTGAGTAGGTTGGCAGAAAGGGGCTGAATCTCTTACCCTCGACCAGATTGAACAGCGAGTCGATCGAGCCGCCGTTGGGTGGCGCCACCAGGATGACGCGATCCACATGCTCCGCTCCCGCCCAGGTCACCGGCGGCAGGGTGCCATCCTCCGGTAACTCGGCTCCCCCATAACGGAGGAAGTAGCGGGTCAGCAGCCCACCCATCGAATGGGTGACGATGTCGAACCGGATCTCGGCCGCTTCTTCGCCGAAGCGGCGCTGCATCTCCTCTTGAATGTACGCCCGTTTCTCCAGGATGAACTCCTCGAGCCGTCGAGCATTCTCGACGTTGTCTCGACGGAAGTCGTAGGGAAATTGAAAACAGGTGAAGTGTGCGTCGCCCCAGTTGACGGCCCCGCCCAGTCCGAGGCTCTCGTCCCGATAGCCGCCCGCACCCAGGACTTCGATCATCTGGAAGTAGGCCTGCAACTGAATCGGCAGGCCCAGCAGTCGAACCTTGAGTCGGTCCAGCACCTTGGTGGCCACGACCTCGTCTCTCAGCTCTTCGAGCACTGCCCCTCGCCGCATGGGCAGGGCGACCAACCGAGCGCCCTCGGGAGTTCCAGGCTTGGCGTAACCGCCGCTGAAGGCTCCCCAGACCGTGGTATCCGTCTGCTGATCGACCAGTGTGGAGCCGAGAATTCCGGGAATGACGATGATGGCGCGGCGCTCTGGCCCCTCGTACTGAGCGGCTCGGTTGTAGAGCTCCCCGAGATCCGGCGCCTTGTACCGCAGAGTGCAGCCCCCTGCAACCAGCAGGCAGACAAGGAGCCCCTTCAGGGTCAGGGCTGCCCTGAGATTGGGAAGACTCAGTCAAAGGCTACGCACCAGTACAATCCCCGCTCTTATTTCACGGCGGAGCCGGACATTCGGATTCGTCGGCAGGCGTAAAAGCTACTCACTGCGACCCAACCACTCGCCGTAGAGCTCTGG
>JAUVRX010000157.1 GCA_030597375.1 Acidobacteriota bacterium | reverse complement strand
CCGGCTGCGGCGACGGATGATGGAGCACCCGGAGCTGCCGGAGGTCTATCTGGAGCTCGTCGACCCGATGGTGTCGCGGGGTGCTACCGACGAGGCCCTGTCGATACTCGCCGCCGCCGCCAACCGCTTTCTCGGTTCGGGTGAGGCCAAGAAGGCGATCGCGGTGTTGAGCAGGGCTGTCGAGTTGAGTCCGGACAATCCGGAGATCCAGTTCCTTCTCGGTCGCGCCTATACCCAGAATCGTGACTTCGAGTCGGCCGAAGGACCCCTTCGTCGGGCCATCGAGCTGGGAATCGGTGATCCGACGGCCCTGGTCTTTCTCGGCGCCATCCTCTGGGAGAGCGGCCGGATGGAAGAGGCCGAGCCGGTGTATCGGCAGGCCGTGGAGGCCACCGGTCGAGCCTTCATGCCGCTGTCCCAATTGGGCCGACTGCTCTTGTGGCAGGGTCGCTATGAGGAGGCGGTAGACCTGCTGAAAGAGGCCTCGATGAGGGATCCGCGAGCCGTGGGAACCCTGTTCGATCTGGCGGAGGCCTTGCGGGGAGCGGGGCAGACCGAGGAGGCCGTCGCGGCCTATCGACGAGTGGTCTCCCTGGCGCCCGATCTGACCAAGAGCCGTTACGGTCTGGCGATGCTTCTGGCTCGGACAGGGGACCGGGAGGGTAGCCAGAAGGAGTTTGCGGAGTACCAGCGACTGACACTGGCGGAAGAAGTGCGCCAACGCCAGTCCGACCTCGAAGTGGGTGAGGTCGACAGGGCGGGGCTCATGATCCGGGAGGGCAGGGTAGAGGAGGCCATAGCTCATCTCGAGAGCCTGGAGGAGACCGTCGAAGTGCTGCTGGCGAGAGCGCAGGCCTACAGAGGCTCGGGCAATCTGTCAGCGGCGTTGGAGAGTCTGCAGCGGGCGGTGGTCGTGGATCCCAGTCGCCAGGACGTGCGGCAGCTGCTGGCCAGCCTGCGCATGGAGATGGCCCGGGGACAATGATCTGGCGGCGCTCGAGGCACTGCTGCTGGTGGCCTGGTTTCGTATTGGGCACACTGTTGCTCGGCTCGCCGCCGGCGACTCTCGCCCAGCAGGACTCCTGTCGGGGACTGGCCCTGACCGAAGCCGCAGAGGAGGTCGGCCTCGTCTTCGTTCATGCTCGGGGCGAGACGGGGAGCTTCTACAACCCGGAGACCATGGGCTCAGGGGTAGCCTGGTTCGACTACGACGGTGACGGTTGGCTGGACTGCTATCTCGTGCAGTCGGGTCCATTCCCCCCGACACCCGAAGGCAGCGATGCGGCCACGGACCAGATCTTCCGCAACACCGGCGATGGTCGCTTCGAGAATGTCACCGAGCGCACCGGTGCGGGCGACAGGGGCTATGGACAAGGAGTCCTGACTGCCGACATCAACGGCGACCACATGCCGGATATCTACCTCTCCAACTGGGGGCCGGATCGACTGTGGCTCAACCGGGGAGACGGCACCTTCGAAGAGCGCGCGGCCGAGTCGGGCCTGGATGATGAGGGCGCGGCCGGATGGAGCTCGGCTGCTGCTCTGGGAGATGCCGATCGGGACGGCGACCTCGATCTCTACCTGGTGGTCTACGTCGAGCATGACCCCGAGAAGGAGCCCTTCTGCCTCCACCCTTCGACCGGCGAACGTTGGTACTGCGGGCCCTCTCCTTTCGAGCCCAAGATGGACATCTTCTACCGTAACCAGGGTGGGGCCGTGTTCAAGAACGAGACCCTGGAGGCGGGCTTTGAATCGGCGAACGGCAAAGGCCTGGGAGTGCTCTTCGTCGATCTCAACGACGATCAATGGCCCGATATCTACGTCTCCAACGACATGACCTTCAACTTCCTGTTCGTCAACCAGGGGGATGGGACCTTCGAGAACCTCTCGCTCATGGCTGGTGTGGCCGTCAGCCGCGACGGCATGCCGGAGGCGGGGATGGGTGTGGCCGTCGGTGACGTCGATGGCGACGGCGATGCGGACATGGCCGTGGCCAACTTCGACGTCCAGACCAATACGCTCTACATCAACCAGGGAGACTTCTTCTTCGAAGACAACTCCGCCGCCAGCGGCTTCGGAGCGGCCTCCTTCAACTATGTGGGGTTCGGCCTGATCATGGCCGACTTCAATCGTGACGGCGCCATGGATTTCTTCAATGGCACCGGGCACACGGTGGAGATCTCGCCACGTGCCAACGTGCACTACGAAGAGCCCGATGTCCTGCTGCTGGGCGACGGCAAGGGTAAGTTCTCCGAGCCCGATTGTCCCCTGCCGAACCAGCGTCCATCGGTCTCGCGTGGCGTGGCCTACGCCGACTACGACAACGACGGCGATCCCGACATCGGAATCCAGCGCAGCGGCAGGCCCTTTTCCCTGCTCCGCAACGATACCCAGGCCGGTACCTGGCTGGGGCTCCGTCTGTGGAGCGACTCGGCCAATAGCGAAGGTGTCGGGGCGGTGGTCACCCTGAGGACCAGCAAGGGGACCCAGAAGCGCTGGGTCGTGGCCGGTAGCAGCTACCAGTCGTCGCCGGACATCCGGGTCCTCTTCGGCATCGAGGACGAGACCGAGGTCCAGGAGGTCGAGATCCGCTGGCAATCGGGCAAGGTGCAACAGATCCGACGACCTGCGCTCGAAAGTTATCTGACGGTGCGTGAGCCCCAGTGAGGTTGGGAAAGACCATGCGAAGACTCATCCATTCTCCGATTCAAGCCAGGAGTTGCCTGCTGGCTCTGCTTGTCGCAGGACTCGCCCTCGGCATGACCACGGAATCCTGGGCTCAGCAATCGGAGCTGCTGCCCCTGCCGGACGTGGAGCTGACAGAAGGCGTCGAGCCTGGTGTGCAGGAGGTCTTTCCACAACTGCTGGAGACCCTCGACCAGGTGACGACCGACTCCAGTGCGGACAGCACCCAGCTCGCGGGGGCCTATGGCGAGCTGGGTCGTGCGGCGCTCTACTATGAGATCTCGGAGATCATCGAGCCGGCGCTCGAGAATGCCCAGAGACTGGATCCCGAAGACTACCGTTGGCCCTACTACCTGGGGGCCTACCATCAGGATCAGCGGCGACTCGAAGAAGCCATCGGACAGTTGGAGAGGGCCCATGAGCTCCGGCCGGACGACCTGGCTATCGACGTTCGTCTGGGTCAGCTCGCCCTTCTCTCGGATCGGCCTGAGGAGGCCCGGGCGTACTTCGAGCTGGCGAGAGGCAGCGAGGAGTTCGCGGCACTGGCACTCTATGGTCTGGGCAGGAGTGCCAGCCTTCGAGGCGACGATGCGGCCGCGGTCGAGCTCTTCCAGGCCGCCCTGGAGCTCGAGCCCGAGGCGGCGGAGGTTCACCAGCAACTGGGTCTTACCTTTCGCAAGCTGCGCGATCTGGATGCGGCTCGGGAGCATCTCTCGAGACAGGCTTCGGATGAGCTCACCTTCCCGGATCCGCTGATGGCCTCCCTGAAGGGAGATTTCTCCCGCAGTCATCTCTTTGCGGGACTCGAAGCGCAGTCGACCGGTCGATGGGAGGACGCCGTTGCCGAGTACCGCAAGGCAGTGGAGCTCGACCCGACCAACGGCGTCAACCGCCACGCGCTGGCTGGCGCTTTGGAGGCGAGTGGCGATCTGGATGCGGCCATCGAGGAGTATCGAATGGCGGCCTCCCTGTTGCCGAGCGATGGCATGGTCAGGGTAGGGCTTGCCAGGGTCTTGATCTCCCGAGACGGTGCCACCGATGAGGCCGTCGGGATCTACCGCCAGGCGGTCGAGCTGGCTCCCGGCCTCGAAGAGGCGCGAAAGGGCCTGGCAGCAGTCCTGTTGCGGCAACAGCAGTTCGAGGAGGCGCTCGAGCAGCCCGAAGCAGCTGTCGAGATCGATCCTGAAGATCTCGGAGCCAGGCTCCTGTTGGCGCGTGCCCTGGCGGCAGTGGGGAGGGAACCGGAGGCCAGGTCGAAGCTCGAATCGATTCTCGAAACCCGACCGGAGTTTGTCGAGGCGACTCTCGACCTGGCGGCGATCGAGGCTCGTCAGGGTGATCCCGAAGGTGCCATAGGGCGGCTGAGCCGCCTTCTCGACTCTGCCCAGGAAGCCCAGGTCCGGGCGGTCCTCAATTTCGAGATCGGCGGCCTGTGGCAACTGGCCGGCGAGGATCAGAAGGCCGTCGAGTCGTACGCCACGGCGATCGAGGACTATCCGAAATTCAAGGACGCCCATTTCAACAGGGCCATCTCGCTGGGTCGACTCGGGCGGCAGGACGAGGCGGTGGAGGAGCTTCGCCGAGTCCTCGAGATCGACCCGAACGATGAGGAGTCCCATCTCGCCCTCGCCCAGGCTTTCGCTGGCCAGGAGCTCTTCGAAGAGGCCCGCGACACCCTGCAGGCGGGACTGCAGCACGCGGCCGAGAGCCAGATGCTCATCCGTGCGCTGGTTCAATTACTGCTCGCCAGTCCCGATGCGGCGGTTCGCGATGCGGAGGCTGCAGTGCCCCTGGCTCTGCGGCTGCACGAGGCGGAGCCATCGATCCAGAACGGGGCCATGGTGGCGGCGGCCCTCGGCGCTTCCGGCAGTTCTGCCGAGGCGGCCGAGTGGCAGGCGAGAGTGTTGAGCGAGGCCGAAGCGGCGGGCCTTCCAGAAGCTCGACTGCAACGCCTGCGCTCCGACCTGGCGCTCTATCGGCAGCGGGCCGGGGGAGGCTGATGGGAGCCGCAGACGGCGTCAGGAGGCTGTCTTCCCCGTGGTCGGTCATCGGCGTTCGATGCCTGCGGAGCCTGTTCCTGCTTGCCTTCTTGGGTCTTGGGGGTCCTGTGGCTCGGCTGGCGGGCGAGGATCGGCCGCCGAGCGAAGGGCCGGGCCAGCAGGTCATCTTCGCCGACGAAGGCATCCCGGCTGGCTTCGATTTTCATCTGTTCAACGGCGCTTCGGGCGAGATCTACTTTCTCGAGATCATGGGCTCGGGTGGTGGTCTGATCGACTTCGACGGCGATGGCGATCTGGATCTCTATGCGGTACAGAGCAAGATGTTGGCCCCCGGCAAGGACATCGAAGACGCCCTCGTCCCACCCAGGCATCCCGTGCCCTTGACGGACCGGTTCTATCGCAACGATCTCGAGATCGGTCCAGACGGACAGCGGTCGCTCCGCTTTACCGACATCACGGAGGAGGTGGGCCTGGCTGCGTCCGAGTATGGCTTTGGCTTGGCGACCGGCGATTACGACAACGACGGCCTGACCGACCTCTACGTCACCAACTTCGGCTCCAATCAACTCTTGCACAACAACGGTGACGGCACCTTCTCCGATGTGACCGAAGTCTCAGGGGCCGACGATCGAAGCTGGAGCGTCAGCGCCAGCTTCCTGGACTTCGATCGCGATGGCTGGCTGGATCTCTACGTCACCAACTACGTGGAGTTCAGTGTCGAGAAGCGACGTCACTGCCTCAATCCGATGGGAGCCGCGGACTACTGTGACCCGGATGTCTACCCTTCGGCAGGCGATCGTCTATTTCGCAACCGTGGGGATGGGACCTTCGAGGATGTCTCCGCCAAGGCTGGGATCGGCGTCGACTCGCGCACCGGCCTGGGCGTCGTCTCCGCCGATTTCGATCTCGATGGATGGCCGGACCTCTATGTCGCCAACGACGGCATGTCCAATCTGCTCTTCATGAACAACCGCGACG
Organism: Acidobacteriota bacterium; assembly: GCA_030597375.1. Lineage (GTDB taxonomy): Bacteria > Acidobacteriota > Thermoanaerobaculia > Multivoradales > JAHEKO01 > JAUVRX01. The sequence goes on along the minus strand of JAUVRX010000157.1, from coordinate 1,039 downwards.
GCACCTTTCGTGACGACACCCTGCTGGCGGGCTGTGCGGTCAACTCGGAGGGCCAGCGTGAGGCCTCGATGGGAGTCGATGTCGCCGATGTCGACAACGATGGCGACGAGGACATCTTCCTCACCCACTACGCCCGCGAGACCAACACCCTCTACATCAACGATGGCAGCGCCATGTTCGATGATGTGACGCAGGTCGGTGGGCTGGGCACTCCGAGCTGGAACTTCACCAGCTTCGGCACCCACCTGTTCGACTACGACAACGATGGGCTGCTCGACATCATGACGGTCAGCGGTGCCGTGACGATCTTCTCGAATGGCAGCCGGGAGAACCTGGCACAGACCAACCAGCTCTTCAGGAATCTCGACGGCAGGCGGTTCGAGGAGGTCACCGACGAAGCCGGTGCGGCTTTCCATCTCGAAGAGGTGACTCGTGGTGCGGCTTTCGGCGACCTCGACAACGACGGCGATACCGACGTCGTCGTCTTCAACAACTCGGAGCCTTCACGCCTGCTGATCAATCAGGTGGGCTCGAAGCGCAATTGGCTGGGGCTCCGCCTGGTAGGCAAGGCGACACGACGCGACATGCTGGGCGCCTGGGTCGAGCTGAAACAACCGGATGGGCCAACGCAGTGGCGCCGCGTGCATACCGACGGCAGTTACGCCTCGGCCAGCGATCCGCGGTTGCTCTTCGGGCTGGCGGATCGAACGTCACCAGCTACGGCCCGGGTATCCTGGCCGAGCGGAGGGGTGGAGGACTTCGGCGATCTTGCCGTGGGTCGGTACACGGAGCTCGAGGAAGGTACCGGACAGGCGGTCGAGTAGATCGCTCAACCCAACTCGCGAATACCAGGGTCTTGTGGCCAGCGGCGTTGAGCGTCCTGCAACAGGCTGCTGGCGGCCGAGGGCTGGCCGATTCTGCGCAGGGTGCGGATGGCATCGACATGGGCCGCCGCAGTGGGATTTGCCTCCAGCATCCGGTCCAGGGCAGCTCGCGCCTCCCGAGGGTTTTCCTGCATGGTGTAGACAAGGGCGAGATT
>JAUVRX010000202.1 GCA_030597375.1 Acidobacteriota bacterium | reverse complement strand
TGACTCCGGCCGTGGGCCAGGTTGTAGGTCCAGCCAGGCTCGACAATCCAGAGGGTGGTGAGCGCGACAGTCGCGGCGGTCAAGGCCGCGATCAGGAACTGTCTGCCGCCGCGTTGCCGGTCGGATAACAACGGGATGAGGCCGAGAGCCAGGAAGGGCAGGGCGATGATTCCGTAGCGGAACGGGGGTGACCAGCCGCCAAACCACTCCCCTCGAGGTGCCAGGAGGAGCAGGTAGGGTGCCAGGACGAGAACCGAGTCGATGAGGATTCTGCGGTGACGGGACCACAGCAGCAGGATCGCCGGCAGGATCAGAAGCCAGATGGGTGCGAAAGCGAAGAGGCCGAAAGCGCAATCGTAGAAAAGGCCCAGAAATCCTTTGAGGTAGGTGACGGGCGGCTGAGCGTAGGCCCGCAATCCATCGATGTCGTGGTACTTCAGTGGATTCTGGAAGAAGATCCGATTGAAGAGCAGGATCGAGACGGTCACGCCTCCGAGCGCCGCCAGGAGGAGAGCGGTTCGCCGCCGTGCGCGCTCACCACCGGCATACCAACTGGCCAGCACGACGAGAGATCCCGCCAGCAGCACGAATCGGATCTTCAGGAAGGGCAGCAGCAGGATGGGTAGGCCGATGCGAACCCACGTCGTCCAGTCGAACGCCCTGTCTTCGGCCATGCGACGGACTTCGATCAGAGCGATCACCGTCAGCAGCGCCGCCGGTACCTCCACCCACACCTGGTAGGAGTAGAGCAGCAGGGGCGCAGTGAAGGCGAGGATGGCGTAGGCCAGCAGGGTCCCACCAGGCTCCCAGAGACGGTAGGCCATGGCCAGGCCGAGCATCGCCCAGACCAGCGCAGCGGTGAGGGCCGCCATGACCACCAGCGCTCCGGCCAGCCCCGCCATTCGATAGGCCGGTGCCAGGACCAGCGGCAGCAGCACGTTGTGGCGGGAGTACTTCTCGCCGTGCAGCCCGACGGGATCGCCTTCCTGCGGTCCCAAGGGCCTGTCCATGAAGTTGAGGGAGTCACCCCGGTCGTAGTTGTTGGCCAGGTCGGTCTCGAGGTCGTAGGCCAGGCTGTGGGTCAACAGTAGATAGTGCGGCTCGTCCCCATCAGGAGCGTGTCGAGAAGAGGACCAAGGGAGAATCGCCAGGTAGACGAGAAACGGTAGGAAGAAGAACACCAGGGGCGGCCTCTTCTGCCCCTGCAGGTCGAAGGTCGGTCGAAGCGCCATCAGGATCCAGGCGGTGCGATGACCCAACAGCAACAGGAATCCGCCGGCGATGACGCCATCGAGGAGAGCCGGGTCGCCGAGAAGCCCGAGACGATCTCTGCCGAGGACCAGGAGGATGAAGAGCGCGAGAGAGACCCACTCCAGCAGAACGACTCGCCGAGGAGTGGGTCGGCCTCCGCGTGCGATGGCCCAAGTACCGACGACCGCCAGCGCGGCAACCATCAACGGCAGCGTGAGGAGGGTAGTGCGAAAGGGGTCGTCCGGCCCGAGAGGTAGAACGAACCTGCCAACGAGCGCCACGAGAACGCCCGCTGCCAAGACCACGACTGTCGGAACCGCCCGCACGCCGCTCATGGTCGAAGCTCCACATGGAGGATCGCGATTCCGAGCTCAGGCGGCAACTCTCGCCTGCGTGTGATCGTCAGCCGGGTCGCCTCGGCCGGCACAGGGAGCTGCCAACGGCAGCGGTAGCGCTGGGCGAAGACCCTGCCGCCGGCCGGTATCCAGGTCAACCACGGAGATGGCGCCTGAAAACCCGCCAGGGTTGCCACGTCTTCTCGGCGGGCCGCCCATTCCCCGCTTTCGATGCCGACTCGAAGGAGCCAGCGCAGGTGGCTGCCGTCCTCCGTCTCCAACGAAAGCTCCGCCACTGGAGTGCCCGTGGCGAGCGGAGCCGAGTTCTGCAGATAGGAATCGAGCACTACCGAGCCCACCCGGATCTCGAGCTCCAGGTCTCGGGCCATCTCGCCGGAGTCGGCGGTCAGGACCACAGGCGTGTCGGTGAGGGAGTAGACCTTCGCAGGAGGTAGCTGAAACAGCAAGGCGAAAGCGAGCACCGCCGACGCCACGACCGCTGGCAATTGGGCTCTGGGCCCACGAGTCTGAGCCCTGTTCACGAGCCAGCCGACCACCAGGAAGCCGAGGACGACACCCAGTACCGCCGACCCATTACCTCCAACACCGAACAGGCGAAGCGTGTCGCTCAGAGGCTCGGCTCGGAGCCAGGGGTAGGCCGCCAAGAGGACGGCGCCAGCGACCAATGTTCCAGTCCAGATTCGCTGTAGGGCGACGAAGGCCCCTTTCGCGGGAAGGGTGAGGGCCACGGCAGCCAGGGGAGCCGCCATGCCGCCCGGCAGTGGCACCGTCCGAGCCGCGAGGAAGGCCAACAGGAGGGCCGAGAGGACCCGGGGCAGGTCCTCCCTACCCACCATGGGCGCTGCCGGTAGCAAAACCAGAAGCAGACCGGCCTGAAGCAGACTCTCGTCCCAGGCACGAACGCCCGGCAGGAGCGCCAGGGCAATGGCCGTTGCCAGAACGACTGCAACGGCCCCGATCCAACGCTGCCCGGAAGCGACCAGCAGCGCCGTGAGCAGAATCACCGCTGGCAGGCTCGGATGCCAGGCGTAGGCGGCAACCGCCAACAGAGCCAGGCCACCCAGGCGAATCCACCGGCTCTTCTCCCAGGGGAGTGTTGCCGCTCCCAGGGTCACGCCGACGAGCGATAGGACGACGGCCACGCTCCAACCCGGCACCAGCACCAGGCAGACTCCCGCAGCCAGCAGGACGGCTCCGACACTGCGGTCCCGCCCCAGCCAGCCGAGAGTCCCCGCGGCGGCGAGAGGCAGGACCACCAGCCCCACCAGGGTCTCGAGCTCCAGCTGGCCGGCCAGGAGCTGATCGGACCTGCAGAGGAGTTGAGCCCCGAGGGCAGCCGGCACCAACAGGCCCCAGTCGAGCTCATCGGGTCGGTCGGTGAGGCGTCGGAAGAGTGCCAATCCCAGGCTGGCAGTCAAGAGCACGCCAAACGTCGCGGCGCGGACCGGACCTGCTGGCACCACCCAACCGACCAGCACGATCAGCAGAGCACTGCTGGCCAGCTCGATGGAAGGTCGGCCCGAAAGTCCTGCGGCGCAGAGCAGCACCGCAGTGGACCAGATCGCCAGGTATCGGGTCTCGACAGCGGCCTGTGGATCTGCCTGTACGGCTGCCAGAACCAACAGAGATATCCCACCTGCCAGAACGATGGCGACGCTGGCTGGAGAGAAGCGGGCGTTCGAGCGCATGGAAGGCTCTCTCGGGCTCGATTCCAGGCCCGAAAGCAGAGTCGTCTTTGGAACTGGATCTTATCGCCTGCAGTGGGTGTGGGCGTCTCGCCGGCCGTTGCCCCCGAAGTTTGACCCCCAGAGTTGCCCTGATTAGACTCCCTTCATGCTATCGAGAGAGTTGCTGCGGGATCGACCGCAGGAGGTTCGGGAGTTGCTGGCCACGCGGGGTACCGACCCGGAGCTGTTCGGCACCTGGGAGGTTCTCGACAAGGATCGGCGCGAGGTACTCGTCGAGCTCGAGGACCTGAAACGGAGGCGCAACGAGGCCAGCAAGGAGATCGGCAAGGTCAAGCAGCAGGGCGGTGACGCCTCGGCCCAGATCGAGGAAGTGGGCCGTCTCAAGGGTCGCATCGGAGAGCTGGAAGAGCAGGTCTCGGATGTGGAGGCGAAGCTGACCGATGTGGAGCTCAGCCTGCCCAACCTGCCGGACGAGAGTGTGCCTCGAGGGGAGGATGAATCGGCCAACCGCGAGGAACGGCTTGTCGGCAAGCCTCGTGAGTTCGACTTCGAGCCGAAGGCGCACTGGGATCTCGGCCCGGAGTTGGGAATCCTGGACTTCGAGCGCGGTGCCAAGATCACTGGGGCTCGATTCACGACCTACTTCGGTGCCGGTGCCCGCCTCGAGCGAGCCCTCATCAACTTCTTTCTCGATCTCCATACCCAGGAGCACGGCTACACCGAGGTCCTGCCGCCGTTCGTCGTCAACCGGGAGTCGCTCATGGCCTCCGGACAGCTGCCCAAGTTCGAAGAGGACCTGTTCAAGCTCGAGGATCATGAGTACTTCATGGCGCCCACCGCCGAGGTGCCCCTGACCAACGTCCACCGTGGCGAGACCCTCGAGGAGGCACAGCTCCCCATTCGTTACGCGGCCTTCACCCCCTGCTTCCGAGCCGAAGCGGGATCCCACGGGCGGGATGTGCGCGGCCTGATTCGCCAGCATCAGTTCAACAAGGTCGAGCTCTTTCAGTTCGTCACACCGGAGACGAGCTTCGAGGCCCTCGAAGAGCTAACCTCCCAGGCAGAGAAGGTACTGCAGCTGCTAGAGCTGCCCTATCGCACGGTCTGCCTGTCCACCGGCGACATGGGGTTCGCGGCCGCCAAGACCTACGACCTGGAGGTCTGGCTGCCCGGGCAGGATGCCTACCGGGAGATCTCGTCCTGCTCCAATTGCACCGCCTTCCAGGCCCGGCGGGCCAACATCCGCTACCGCCCCGTCGATGGCGGCAAGACCCGCTTCGTTCACACGTTGAACGGCTCTGGCTTGGCCGTGGGCCGAACCCTGGTGGCGATTCTGGAGAATTACCAGAACGCCGACGGCTCGGTCACCATCCCCGAAGCGCTGCGCCCCTACATGGGCGGCCTGGAGACAATCACCCCGGCATCGACGGCCGACTGACGCCACTTGGCGGCGTCCTCCTTGCCTCGGACGCCGGCTCGTTCTCCAGAGGCGTAGATCACTTCGTACAGCTGATACTGATCCCTGGCCCCGGTCTCAGGGGCGTCGGAATTCTCGCGGCGGGCTCCGAAACACTCGACGCGGTCGCGGATTCCCTGTAGCTGTCGAATGGCCATGATCGAGTCGATGAATCGGAAGATCAGGATGGCTACACTAGCCATCGCGCCTGACGCGGAGGCTGAATTCCGGATGACCAGGCGCGACTGCTCGCCCTGCGACTTCAAACTGACATCCACAACGAGATTGGCCATCGCTCCAGCAAACTTCACGCCCCTCGCCCACCAAACCATGGATTGACCCGACTCCAGATGGCGAAGGTACCCTATGGGTGACGCATCGCCCAGCGCGGGAGCCGGAATCCACGAGACGATGTGCCGCGCCGAATCCTTGCGGCCGTTGTCTAACCAGTCGACGCTGTACCTACT
>JAUVRX010000054.1 GCA_030597375.1 Acidobacteriota bacterium | reverse complement strand
GTCGTCCTCCGCCCGCCGCATCGGCCTTCGGAGCAGATGACGCAAGACCTGATAGCTGCCGTAGCGCAACGCGTGGGTAAACACGGCCGCCCCGAGCGGGTGCTGTTTGTTGACGATCTCCCGAAGACCCGAAGTGCCAAGATTCTGCGCCGCCTGATTCGTGCAAAGTACCTTGGAGAGGAGCGGCTCGGAGATCTTTCTTCGCTGCAGAACCCCGAGGCTCTCGAGGCCATCCACCGTCAACGATGAGGCGCAGTCCGGGCCGCCTGTCCCAGAAACACCGGGTTGTGATATTGTCACCCGGTTGTAGTCGGAGTTCCCCACACCCCTTTTCGAAAGCCCTGCAGTCGAACCGTGAGTTCCCGAGACGTCGAAGCCCCATCTGCCTCCCCTGAGAAGCCGTCGGACTCCATTCCGAATTCGGCAAAGGCAGGGACTGGTTCTGAGGAGACCGCTCGCTCCCCCGACGTCACCGAGGAGTGCGGTGCAGAAGAGAGCGCTATCGAGAAGGGCGCTCTTGAAGCCGAGGCTGCCGACACAGTGGTCGCCGACCCCTCCTCGACGCCCGAGTGCGGTGCCGAGCCGATCAAGGAGCCTGGGGCCGCTGCACCCGAGAAAGGCGAGGCAGAAAAGAGCGCTACCGAGAAGGGCGCTCCTGAAGCCGAGGCTGTTGACACAGCGGCCGCCGACCCCTCCTCGACGCCAGAGAGCATTGCTGAACCCATCAAGGAGGCTGGCGCCGCTGCACCCGAGAAAGGCGAGGCAGAAAAGAGCGCTACCGAAAAGGGCGCTCCTGAAGCCGAGGCTGCTGACACAGCGGCCGCCGACCCCTCCTCGACGCCCGAGGGCAATGCCGAGCCGGTCAAGGTGTCTGAGGCTGCCGCTGCAGCCGGGGAAAGCGAGGCAGTGCGGGCTCTCCGGCGAGCCATGCAAGACAAATCGGAGATCGAGGGTCGCGTCATCGGTTGGAACAACGGCGGTTTCCACGTCGTCGTGGGCACCACGACCGCATTCTGTCCACGATCCGAGATGGAGCTCGGAGCCGCCAAGGAACCTGGCGACTACGTGGACGAGATTCTCAAATTCCAGGTCCTTAGGGTCCAGAAGAAGGGCCGTAGAGTGGTGCTGTCCAGGGCCGCCTTGCTGCGAGGCGAGCGGTCACGAGTTCGCTCGGAGGCTCGCGGAAAACTGACGGCTGGCAGCGTCGTCACCGGCCGGGTTGCGAGCCTCACCGACTTCGGAGCTTTCATCGATCTGGGTGGAGTCCAGGGTCTGGTGCATGTCTCCGAGATGAGCCGACACCGGATCGAGCACCCCAGTGATCTCCTCAAGCCAGGACAGGAAGTCGAAGTCAAGATCCTGAAGCTCGAGAAGGGTGGGCGCCGTATCTCGCTGTCCATGCGAGCACTCGAGCCGGACCCCTGGCAGGGCATCCAGGAACGCTTCCCCGAAGGCGGTATCGTCACCGGGAAAGTCGAAAAGACCACCAACTTCGGCGCCTTCATCGAGCTCGAACCGGGGCTCACAGGCCTGCTTCCGGCCGCAGCCATATCGCTGCCTCGGGACGCCTCCCTAGCTCGGGTCTACCCCCCGGGAAAACAGGTCAAGGTGCAGATCGTGTCCGTGGATTCCCGTCGTCAGAGGATCTCTTTGACGCTCGAGGGCTCGACCCTGGAAGGCAGCCGCAGAGACTATCAAGCCTTTCTTCGTGATCAGCACCAGACAGAACCGACGACGGGCTTCAACGCCCTGGCCGACGCCTTCCGAAAGATCGACACCGACAAGAAATAGGACGCCGGGGGGGGTCAGGCGCTTCGGTGGGTCCTATCAACCCCAGCTGACGGTCTGTCCTTCTAGCTCCGCGAGAAGACGTGGGTTTTCGCGCCAGCCTGGCTCGTGCCGGACATTCAGCTTCAGGAATACCGGGCGGGACAGAAAGTCCTCGAGATCGAGCCGGGCCGAGGTACCGATCGACTTGATCATCGAGCCCTTGCGACCTACCAGGATCTTCTTCTGACCTATCTTCTCCACCAGGATAGAAGCATAGATCCTCACCGTCCGATGTTCGAGATTTTCGCCTTCCGGCTCCTCCCAATGCTCCAAGAGCACTGCGGTAGAGAATGGCAACTCCTCTCGCGTTGCGGCCAGGACCTTCTCTCGAATGAGCTCCGCGACGAGAAATCTATCGGGATGAATGGTGAGTAGTCCGGGATCGTAGATTGGATCGCCCTCCGGTAGGAGACCCCACAAGAGATCCAGCAACAGGTCGACGCCATCTCCTGTCAGTGCGCTGACAGGGACGATCTCTTCGAAGAGTCCAGTCTCGGCATAGCGAGCTATCCGCGGAAGCAAGCTCGGTTTACTGATCAGGTCCACCTTGTTCAAGACAGCCACCCGCGGGCCAGCAGCTTCCGCGACGCGATCCAGCAGGTACTGCTCGCCGGCTCCGAACCCCTGCTCGACATCGGTCATCATGCAGATCACATCCGCATCGCCCAGGGACTCGATGGCATAACGGACCATCTGCCTGTTCATCCTGTGCTTTGGGCGATGGATGCCGGGTGTGTCCAAAAACACCATCTGCCCCCGATCACCGCTGAGAATTCCGACCAGTCTCTGCCGTGTCGTCTGCGGCTTGTCGGAGGTGATCGCCAGCTTCTCCTCGAGACAGCGGTTCATGAGGGTCGATTTGCCGGCATTCGGTCGGCCCACCAGGGCAACGGTGCCGGCACGGATCACCCGGGGAGGCCGGTCATCAACCGCTGAGCCGGAATCGCTCATTCAGCGGCCTCGTGATCGGGCGGCGGCACTCGACGCACGACAACCGAGCTGATCCGGTGCTGATCAATGCTTTCGATCTGAAAGCGGAGGCCGCCGATTTCCAAGCATTCTCCCGGCTGCGGAACGTAGCCGAGATTCCCGAAGATCAAACCACCGAGGGTCTCGTAGGCCTCCTCTTCGAGCTCGACGTCGAAGAGCTCATCCAGGCTCTCGATCGACATGCGTCCATCCAGCCGCCATCCTCCATCGTCGAGCTCCTCGTTCTCAGGCGCCGGCTCGTCGTGCTCGTCTTCGATCTCTCCGACGATCTCCTCCAGCAGATCCTCGACCGTCACCATCCCAGAGGTTCCACCATAATCGTCCACCACGATCGCCATCTGCAGATGCAGGGCCTGGAACTCTCTCAGAAGCTCGTTGAGCGGCTTGGTTTCAGGCACGAAGTAGGGCTCCATCGCCAGCTCACCGACGCTCGGAGCCGCCTCGTCTCTCAGGCCCCGAAGCAGGTCACGTATATGCAGGATCCCGACAATGTGATCTACCGAGTCCTGGTAGACCGGAATTCTGGAGTGCTTCGACGACAGAAACAGCTCGGCCAGAACCTCGAGGCTCGAGTCGACGGGTGCACCTACCATGTCGATCCGCGGAGTCACAACACTCCTGACAATGGCGTCGCCAAAATCGATGACACGCTGAATCAGGTCCTCTTCGCCAGGCTCGAGGATCCCCTCTCGAGTCCCCACATCGATGAAGGCCTCGATCTCGTCTTCCGTCACCTCACCCTCATCCTCCCTTCTCTCCACCACAGCGGCCGGCATCAATGGACCCAGGGCAGTGATGAGTGGTGTCAGGAAGAACAGCGCCACGCGACAGATCCCGGTGAAACGGCGAAGAGCCTGTTCCGGATCCCGCCCGACCAGCGCACGGATCACCAGCTCGGTCGCTGCGAGGATGAGCCCGACAGTTACCAGGGCAGCGACCCAGGGCGGCGACCACAGGTGCCGGAACACAGACAGCAGAACCAGGAAGAGGACTACCGTCGCCATCCTCGCCAACCAGCTGAGCAAGTACCGAAAAACCTCGAACTTGAGGGGCTCGTCGAACAGGTCCAGGACTCGACCGCTCGCCTCCTGGGCCCAGTAACGAAGGCGAATCGGTCCACTTCGATCCAGCAGCGCGGCCAATACCTGCACGACAACCGCGAAGACCGTCAGGACGAGCGCCAGAATTCCGACTGCCATCAACGAGTCATCGCTCATCGCCAATCCAACTTCGGCGCAGCCGGGTCTCCAGGCTGGTCATCTCACCAGTGTCCGCTTCGTGGTCGTACCCGAGACAGTGCAGAACGCCATGCAAGAGCAGGGTCTGGACCTCTCGATAGGAGGACCTCCCGGCGGCCTCTGCCTGTTGGCGAGCAGCACTGACCGAGACGGCGACATCGCCCAGGTGGCACCCCTCCTCGGTCGTCTCACCTGGAAAGCTGAGGACGTCTGTGGTCGCATCACGACCTCGAAACAGCCGATTCAGCTCTCGCATTTCCACTTCATTGACGAAGTTCACAGAAAAACTGTCGGCCTCCGGTACCAGCTCTTGCACCAACCTACCCAGCCATCTTCGAAGGTGGGGAGCCCGACTCTCGCGAAATCTCGTCGTATTCTGAAACACCAACTCCAGGTCCCTAGTCATTTCTGCTGTCCTGGCCAGGAGTCGAAGCCGCCTTCAGTTGGTCGTACTGGTCGTATGCCCTCACGATCTTCTGTACGAGTCGATGTCGGACCACATCCTTCTCCGTGAACTGGATGAAATGGATACCCTTCACCGACTTCAGCACCTGTCTCGCTTCGATCAGGCCCGATGTCCTGCCGGCGGCAAGGTCGATCTGGGTAATGTCGCCATTGACCACGGCTTTGGAGTTGAATCCGATCCGGGTCAGGAACATCTTCATCTGCTCGGTAGTGGTGTTCTGGGCTTCATCCAAGATGATGAAGCTGTCGTTGAGCGTCCTGCCCCGCATGAAGGCGATGGGAGCCACCTCTATCGATCCCCTCTCCATCAGTCTCGCCACCTTGTCGAATCCCAGGATGTCGTACAGGGCATCGTGAAGCGGACGGAGATAGGGATTGACCTTCTCCAACAGATCGCCTGGCAGAAACCCGAGCCTCTCTCCGGCCTCGACGGCGGGTCGGGCCAGGATGATCCTGCGAATCAGCCCTTCCTTGAGGGCGGCAGCCGCCATCGCAACTGCCAGGTAGGTCTTACCCGTACCGGCCGGGCCGATGCTAATCACCAGATCGAAGTCGGACATCGCCTGGAGGTAGATCTGTTGATTCAGGCTGCGTGGCCGAACCAGACTTCGGACCATGCCCAGCACGCCGTCGCCCTTGAAGAAGTCCACGAGCGAGGTAGTAGGGGCCTCCTGCAGAACCCGGATCGACGTCTCGATATCCGTCGGCTGCAGTGGGTATCCCGATTCCAGAAGTACTGACAATTGTTCCAGAAGATACCGAACCAGGTCGGACGAGCTTTCGTCTCCCTCGACCCGAACCTGGCCGCCCCGCGCCGTGATACTGACTCCAAAGGCACTTTCAATGCGTTTGAGGTTCTCGTCTCGGGTTCCGAAAAGAAGCTCGAGCCTTTCCTCTGCGATCGTGACTGTCGTCATGAACTCCAACCGACCTCAGATCGTTTACCTGAGCACCTGAGCCATCTTTGGCCTGCCCCCGGCGTCCTCGGACAGGGACGAAATGGATGGCGGCCAACGCCACACAGAGGAATAGCAGGGATCGCCAGTCGCCTCAGAGATGGTGCTCGCCTCCTCCGACTTCGGACGTCACTGCTGCTGCCCGACCAGCCGGCGCAAGTCGAGTCACACAGACAACCGATACACCATCCATCACGAGACAAGTCTAGCAAGAGTGGTACCCTCCACAGAGCCCAGCCCACGAGTGGCGGCGCTCAATCTGTGCTGTAGTCGTAGAACCCTCTTCCGCTCTTGCGCCCACACCTTCCCGCCTGAACCATCTGCTTGAGCAGAGGCGGCGGAGCGAAGCGCTTTTCCCGATACTCCTCGAACATGATGTCGGCAATGTAGTAGGTGGTGTCCAAGCCAACGAAATCCAGCAAGGTCAGAGGACCCATGGGATAGCCACAGCCCAACTGCATGGCCTTATCGATGTCTTCGATCGAGCCAACGCCCTCTTCGACGGCTCGAATGGCATCCAGAAGGTAGGGAACCAGGAGTCGATTGACGATGAAACCCGAGTTGTCCCTGCAGGAAACCCCCTCCTTGCCCAAAGAGTTGACGAAGTCGAGAGCTCGCTGCATCGTCTCGTCGCTCGTCATCAGGGTTCTCACTACCTCGACGAGCTTCATGACCGGCACTGGGTTGAAGAAATGCAATCCGACGAAGCGCTCGGTGCGCTCAGTGGCCATGGCGATCTGTGTGATGGTCAGCGATGAAGTGTTGCTGGCGAACAGCGCATTCTTCTGGACGATTCTGTCCAGATCTGCGAAGGTCGAGCACTTCTCATCGACATTCTCGACGATCGCCTCGATTACGAGGTCACAATCAGCCAGGGCCTCCAGATCGGTCGTACCGGTGATCCGGGCAAGTGCTTCGTCGCGCTGACCGGCCTCGAGTTTGCCCTTGTCGACGGCCTTGCTTAGAGAGCGGCGAATTCTCTCCATACCCTGGTCGAGGAATTTCTCTTCCATCTCCCGAACCATGGTCGAGTATCCGGCCTTGGCACAGACCTCGGCGATTCCAGAACCCATCAGCCCACAACCCAGAACTCCGATCCTCTTGATCGTCATCTCTCATCCTCCTGATTCCTCGACCCCTGCCGGGTCGGGCCCTCCTCGATATGGTCTAGTTGGTCGAGCCGAGTCTCCACGATCTCTCGTTCGTCCCCAAACCCACCAACGCGAATCAACAAGTGTAAGGCGGTTGTCGGAGCGCATGGCAGTCGTTCCGCCCACTCGACCACCTTTACACCCTCACCTGCCAGAATCTCTGCCAGGCCCAGGCCCTCTGTCTCCTCGGGTTCGAGGCGATAGAGATCAATGTGGACGAATCGCCCAGCGGAGCCCTCGTGCTCCCTCACCAGGATAAAGCTCGGCGACTGGACTTCCCTGGCCGGCACTCCAACCGCGGCAGCAACGCCCTGCGCCAGAACGGTCTTGCCCGCTCCCAATTCTCCAGACAGCAGCAAGATGCCGTTCGGAGCGAGCTCACTTCCCAGCACCACCCCAAGCTCCCGGGTCTCCTCTTCGCTGGCTGTTCTCCACCGCCTCATGCGGCGCCCAGCTCCGAAAAGGCACCGGAGAGCGTTCCCAGTAGGTCACTCGCCACCAGTGTCACCTGGCTGCGCCCACGGCTCACCGCCAGGTCACCTGCCAGGCCATGAAGGTAGGTGCCCAGGAGTGCGGCAACCAGCGGCTCATAGCCCTGGGCGATCAGCCCGCCGATGACTCCTGTCAGCACATCCCCCATACCCCCACTGGCCATTCCTGGATTGCCGGTGGGATTGACAAAGACCTCACCCGCAGGTGAGGCGATGAGAGATCGATGGCCCTTCAGGACGACTACGGCACCGCTTCTGGCGGCAGCTTTCCTGGCGCTGCCGATCCGATCGTCCTGTATCTGGCTCACCTGGACCTCCAGAAGCCGGGCCAGCTCTCCGGGATGTGGAGTCAGAACCGTCCCAGCATCACGGCCGGACAGGCTGTCGAGGGAGCCCCCGAAGGAGTTCAAGCCATCAGCATCCAATACCACTGGCAGCCCGACTTCCAATACCAGCCTCTTGACTACGTCCACCGTGGTGTCAGCAAGACCCAACCCCGGCCCGACTGCGAGAACCTCCTTGTCCCTCGAGAAGTCGAGCAGCAGGTCCACCGAGGACGCATCCAAACCACCCGCCGCAGCCATGGGCAAGGCCAGACTCATGGACTCCAGGGAGCCCAGATCTACCGTCTGAACCAACTCCTGCGGAACTGCCGCAGTGACCAGACCAGCACCACTGCGGACTGCCGCCCGCGCTGCCAGGATCGCCGCCCCTGCTTTGCCCACCGAGCCGGCCACCATAACCAGATGACCCAAATCGCCTTTGTGACTCGCATCGGCTGGCGCCACGAGCTCGACCGACAGCTCTTCGGCGGTCAACAGATGCAGCTCGCCCTCGGCATGAGCGATGATCTCGAGAGGGATCCCGAGATCGGCTACGACAACATCGCCGACGGCATCCGCAGACGGAGGAAAGATGTGAGCTATCTTGGGCGCCCCGAAGGTCACCGTGAGATCGGCCTCGATATGAGGCCCAGGAATCTCGGCTCGACTGCCCTCGAGACCACTCGGGAGATCGACTGCAAGTCGCGGCACCGACAGCGAATTGAGGCTCTGGACCAGCTCGGCGAACTGTCCCTCCAAAGGCCGCCTCAGTCCGATGCCGAAAAGCGCATCCACCACCAGGTCACTCCTACGAGCCACCGTGACGCAGCCTTCAATTCCCTCCTCGGGTCCGAGCTGTCGGATGCTCAGACCCTGCGCCTGGCAGATGCCGAATTGAACACCGGCATCGCCGGTCGGCTCCTTGCCACCGGTCACCAGGATCAACTCCACGTGATACCCCCGGATCGCCAGGTGTCGCGCCAGTGCCAATCCGTCGCCACCGTTGTTCCCAGGGCCACAGAAGACGGCTACCGCTCGGGCCTCCGGATACCCGTCGGAGATTGCCTCCACCAGGCCCAGGGCCGCGTTCTCCATCAGTACCAGGCTCGGGATTCCGAAGTCGTCGATCGCGATCCTATCCACCCGACTCATCGACTCGGCCGTGAGGATCCTCATCAGTCTCTCCTCCCCTGAACGGGAATCATGCCCCACTCCGCTAGCAGGCTCCTAGTGTTGGGACTCGGTGGGCCTTCGCCCTGAGTCAGCCGCAGAGCCAGACGACGAAGGTCGTCGGGGGTATCCACATCTTCCAGCGATGTCAGCTCCTCCACTCTCGCTCCCCGCTCTCGACATCGCTTCAAGGTCTGATTCAGAACGCGATCTGTGCTCCACTCGATGGCGCTGAACAGATGCCGATGAATGGACTGTCGCGTTACTCCAATCAGGTAGTATCCTCCGTCCGCAGCCGGACCCAGGACTACATCACAACTCGAAGCCAGCTTCTCGAACGCCTCCTCGACGATCGACGCCGGCAGATCCGGGTGATCACTACCGATCGCCGCGACGAGCTCGAATCGGGTCAACGCCCGGCTCAACCCCTCGAAGAGCCGTTCTCCCAGATCCTCGCCTTTCTGGCGAAAGGCCTCGAAGGCCGACGGAGGCAAACGCTCTTGTGGCCCAACACCCCATGCCAGTCGGGTCTGGAAGTCGGCACCCTTCATGCGTTCGAGAATATCTTCGAGAAACACCCCATGGAGTCTAGCCGCCTCTTCGGCGGTCAACTCGCCTATCAACCTGGTTTTCACGCGCCCAGGGCGAGCCGCTTTCGCAAAAACCACCAAACAGCACCTGACCGTTCCCATTGCCGCTCTATTCTGCCCGATTTCGAACCCTGTGGCCCGGTTTCCGACCGAGGAGTCCGGAGGCGCGATTCCTTCTCCTCACCGGCTCCTGGACCTGAATTGGGCTAAGATCCTAAGCAGTGAGTTCATGGTTACCCCTTGCGAGCCCCAGGGGAAGGAGCGTGCCCTATGACGAAGTGGGAGTATCACATCATCAATATCCGCAGCGAGAACTATCGCCTGGACCCCAATGCAGTACGCGAGATGAATCCGCTGGGAGAAGAAGGCTGGGAGCTGATATCCATCACCTCCGTCAACTTCAAGAGCGGCGCGACCGACAACATAGCCATGGTCTTCGAGCGTCCCAAGACCGACTGAGTCTCGGGATCCCCAGCCCGAAAGCCTCGTCGCTCAAACTCATCAGTCCAGGCCGGTCTGGCAACGCCGCTCGACTAGCTTCGAATTCGCCTCGATCCCAGGCCGACGGCCATCCCGGCAACCAGGGCCAGGGTCGGAATCCACCAAGCCATGATGCATCGGGGTAGACGGCCGAATTCTCGGTCAAGAGAGCCCCGAAGACGCCACAGGTCGCGCTCGAAGCGGCGTCTCGACAGAGTCAAATCCTGCATGCCGTGATTCAGCTCTCAGGGGGGCTGCCGCCGGGAGGCAGGGAGCTGTCCTCGGCGTGGTCCGAAGCCGGCAGGACCTGCTCCTCCCACCAATCCATGTGCTCCTGGACATGGCGCCGGACCATGGTCCCGGGCTCCTCGATGCTCCGCAGACTCCGTCGTGCCCCGGCTGCGAGGGCCCAGCCGACGAGCACCAGGATCACCAGCACGACCAGAGCAGCGGCCCACTCCGCCAACCACAGGCCGGCAAACTGGATCAGCAGGAAGACGACGACACCGACAGCCCAGAAGACCACGAAGATTGCCAGGGCTGTGAGGCCAAGGGCCCGCACGAGTTGCCGCTTGGAGAGCTCGAAATCCAGGCGAAGCGACCTGACCTCGGCCCGCATGACCTCGATGAAAGCCTCTCTGAGCGACTCGAACAGCTCGAGCCAACTGTTGATTCGACGCCCCATCAGCTCCCGACCCTCACGCTCTTGCTGGCGAAGGAGCCTTCGGCTCCCAACACATCCCAGAGCCCTACGGTCACTCGATGCGGACCACTCCTCATACGCAGCTGGGTCTGGTACGGATAGAAGCCCTCCATGGCCTCTTCCAATTCGGCATTTGGAATCTGAATGGAGAGCGGGACTTCCGAGATTTCCGACATATCGCCTCCGTCATCGAGCGCTCCGAAGTAGAGCTTGACCTTGCCTTCCTGGGACTCTTCCAGCGGCAGCAGGGTGATCTTCCCGAGCGGGATGCCTACCAACACTGGGACATTGAAGAGGTCTTTCTCCACGGCCTGCGGCTCCCCGATTCGCAGCACGAGTCCCATGGGGTTGTGTTCGTAACCGTACAGCAGGCTGGCTCGGGTAGTGTCCGACATTCGAGTCAGCAGGGGCTTGTCGCGATAGCCGTTTCGATGCCTTACCCTGAGCCCCTTACGCTTTACCTTGACTTCGATCTTGTAGTACCGACCGGTGCCGCCATGCGAAGGTGTGTACCCCAGGGAGTAGTAGGTCGCGAAGTCCGACGCCACTTTTTCCAGTCCGGAGCCGACATCATTGGTGTTGATGATCGCCCGGCCACCGGTATCCTCTGCCATCATGCGCAAGGGGGACTGCAGGCTCTGGATGTAGACGCTATCCACATACGAGGCCAAGCCCGCTTCGCCAGCGTTGTTCATTTCGACGCTGGCGCCACCCATGGTCCGCAGGCCTGCCGCATCGATCGTGTAGAAGGTCACCCCGCTCGAGTTGGCCAGAGCCGTCAGCTCCTGAAAACTCCTGGAAGCGTCGAACTGGCGCATCTCCGTCAAGGGGGAGGAATCACCGAACTTTCGGTGCAGAGCGTAGTACAGGTCCTCGCCGGGCAGCATCTGTAGTCCGTCACTGATGTAGATCACGGCCTTGCGGCCTGGTAGGCCGGCCACTGAGGTGACGATCTCCTTGATCGCTTGGATCGAGAAGCTCAGATCGTTGTAGCCGCTCTCGGAGAACTGTCGCACCCGCCAGGAGATTGCCGCAATTGAATCGGAGTCATTGATGTCGCGAAGAATGTCCCGACGCTCCGAGTCCCAGTGCACACCGAACGCCGCGAGCTCCTCCAGCTCGAACAGCTCGCTGGCGATCAGGGTCGGGTCGCTGGTGAACTCGTGGCGCATGTGCAGCGAGCGATCGTAGGTCACCAGCATCACCTGGTCATGCTTGGAGACCTTCTCTACCAGAAAGTCACGCAACCTGCGGAAAACACGGTTGCGGTTGAAGGGCCTGATGTTGAAGTTGTCGACGTAGATGACCAGAGACAGCCTCTGATCGTCGGGCAAGGCAAATCTCTCCTCCTGGATCCCCATCGGTACATCGGGGGCACTCGGCTCCGCCGGCATGACCTGTGAGGCGATCTCGACAGGCCTCCGATTCTCGACGGCGAAGAAGTTGGAGATCGGCACGGGTCGACGGTTCTCGAAGATCTCGAAATCGTCTCGAGTCAACCCGGTGATGGGAACCCCCTTCTTGTCGGTGACGTAGACATCGAGGTTGACCACCGTGACATCGACGGTTTCGACATAGGTCCCGTCGCCCGCTGCAGCCTCTTCCGTCTCCTGTGCCAGCCCCGGCGATGCTGGCCCGATCACCAGCAACAGCAGCAGACTCAGGGACGAACCTCTACATCGGAACATGGATCTCGACCTTGACGATTGGTTTCAGGAACACCACCGACCAGCTAGGGTTCAATCTCGATACTGGCCGCCAAGATCCTACCACTTGCGGTGTCGAAGACGGCGATTACCGCCTCATTTCGCTGTCGGCGAAGCTTCAGGGTGAACTCGTAGCGTCCCAGGCTGCCCTGTGAACCGGAGCCCTCGGCCCGGAAGGCAAGTGGGACAACTGGAATATCCGCCCGTCGGCCCGACTCATCGCGCACCGCAACCATCAGCTCCACCTGCGCCACGTCTCCCTGCTCAGAAGGTAGGAAGGTAATCTCGTCCAGCGGGATCACGATCGTCACGGGCACTTCCATCTTGTGGCGCCCCTTTTTTCGGGGCTCACCGAGGGT
The DNA here is from genome assembly GCA_030597375.1 of Acidobacteriota bacterium. Lineage (GTDB taxonomy): Bacteria > Acidobacteriota > Thermoanaerobaculia > Multivoradales > JAHEKO01 > JAUVRX01. The sequence continues at coordinate 1,156 of JAUVRX010000054.1, read as the reverse complement.
AACCTGAAGGGAACCCTGGCCGGCAGGATTGCCGAAGAGCAGGGTGCTCTCCAAAGCCATCGCCACCTCGTGCTGCTGCGATGAGTCCAGGAATCCTGCCCGAGAGCGAACCCGAAACCCCGACTCCTTGACGGACACCTCGATCGAGTGCCTTCGATCGTCCCACTCCCGCGTCGGAGCGAAGCCGATCCAATAGTAGGAGCGTGTGTCTGATACCGCCCCACTGAATGCACCCAGCCGAGCTCCGTCGATGAAGGCGCGACCACCGGTTTGCTCGGCCAGGAAGTTCAGTGTGTAGTGCACCTCCTGCTGCCGGAGGAAGCTGTCGTGCCCACGGATACCTGTTCGAGCCACCGCTTGCACATTTGGATCACGGATGATCGTCGAGTCGTTGGTCAGCAGGTCGGAAAAACCCGGAACATCCACCGGATAGAGCGTGTAGCCGAGAAGATTGGCGGTGTCGCTCAGAGGTCGGAAGAGAGCCTGACCATCGGCCAGCTCCCAGCTCAGAACCGTCGGTGACACATTGGGACCCAGGAAAGTGGCTGGGAAGAACGGCCATCCTCCAGACAGCAGGAGCATGACCTTGCGGCCGGGTGGCTCAGCGAAGCTCCTGAGGGTAGAGGCCGCGGCCGTGACCGACCGGCTCACCTGATCGGTCAGACGCTCCAAGTAGAAACGCTCGTCCGGATCCAGTTGCGTGCGGAGAAATCGATCGGTCGAAATGTCCCCCAGGCGAATGGAGGACAAAGCTGCCAACGTTCGGTCGTAATTGAACTGCCGCTGCTCGGCCAGCCGCTGCAAGCCGAGGGCCGGACGCTCGGTGGCGGCATCGATTGCGCGTTCCAGCTCCGCCACAGATTGGCTCCACGTAGTGAGCATCTCGAGGTCGCTACCGTTGAATGCCACCACGGCCATCCGATCCTTTGGCCCCAGAAGCGGCAGGTCGCTCTTCACGGCCTCGAGTACCCGATCCCGATCCCGAGCGATGGAAAAGTACTCGTCGATGAAGAGAAGATAGCTGGTTCCCACCTGTTCGCCAGCGGTCAAGGAGGGCAATCCCGGCACCTTCGGCTCCGCGCCCCTTTCGCTACTGGCAACTCCCGCCCTGACCTCCGAGAAATACTCGATGGGGACATCCTCTCCATCGACTTTC
>JAUVRX010000019.1 GCA_030597375.1 Acidobacteriota bacterium | reverse complement strand
TGCGCCCGTGGGTCGAGCAGGTATACGGCATTCCCCCAGAGCAGGTTGTCGGTTCCAGCATCAAGGTGGAGTACGAGGTGCGTGATGGAGAACCCGTGTTGGCCCGCTTGCCGGAGATGGACTTCATCGACGACAACGTCGGCAAACCGGTGGGTATCCATAAGTTCATCGGCCGCCGCCCCATCGCCGCGTTCGGTAACTCGGATGGAGACTTCCAGATGCTCGAATGGACGACGGCTGGAGAGGGGGCTCGTCTGGGCGTCTTGATCCATCACACCGACGCCGAGCGCGAGTGGGCCTACGATCGTGACTCTCACGTTGGCAAGCTCGCCCGTGGCCTGGACGAGGCAGCGGAGCGGGGCTGGGTGGTCGTGGACATGAAACAGGACTGGAGCGCCATCTACCCGGGTGGATGGCGCTAGATCCAGGGCACCCCAAGAAACGGGTGGCACCCGAGATGGGAGGCGACCTTCGACCCAAGGGAGACAAGAGGGGTTTGACAGGATATGATAGAGCACTCGGGTTTCTACGACCCGGGTTTCAATAACAAACGGAAAAGGGGAAAGCAAGATGCGAAGCAGAAGTGCTGTGGTTGTAATTTGTTTGATGCTGTTGGGCACGCTCGGTGCCGGCAGTGCGGCGTTTGCATACAATCCCAAAGAGATCGATGCGAGAGTGGTCAAGGGCCTTGAGGAGTTCGACAAAGTGGTTTCGAACTCTGAAGAGGTGATCGCCGCCGCTGCCGGCATCCTGATCTGCCCCAAGATCGGCAAGGTCGGTCTGGGAGTTGGTGTCGAGAAGGGCAACTGCGCCCTGCAGGTCGACGGCGAGACGGTCGAGTACTGGCGCGCCTCAGGCGCTTCGTTGGGCTTGACCGCGGGAGTCCAATCCAGCGGCCTGATCGTGGCTTTCATGGAGCAGACTGCTCTGGACAAGTTCCGCGATTCCGACAGGGGCTGGGATTTTGGCGTCGACGGATCGGTCGCCTTGGCGACCGTGGGCGCCGGTGGCACGGTCAATGTCGGCGAGTTCAAGAAGCCGGTTTATGCGTTTGCCTTCAGCCCGAAGGGGTTGATGGCCGATCTGTCTCTCAGGACCTCGACCTTCAAGAGGATCGGCACGGAAGCGGACGTCGCCAAGTTCCAGGATCCCTTCCATCGCTTCATAGCGACAGCCGAGATTCCGCAAAGATTGAAGACCGGGGGCGCCCAGACCATTCAGTACACCATCGACATCGAGGACTGGGTCACGATCGCGCAGATCGAAGGCATGCAGTCGATGATTCGTGACAAGGGAACGGCCGAGGCCGGTATGGCCATCGCCGAGATGCCTGCTATCGGACAGATTCGACATTCAGGCAAGAACCTGCCGATCCAATGGGCCCGCGCGCTCCAGATCGACGAAGACCATTACCGCGTGCTGCTCGCCACCAGCGAGCCCATGGGATTCTCCTGGGCCAAGCAGGACGAGGACAGCGTTACGATCTTCCAACTGGACCTGGATTCCAAGCGCCTCGGTAGCGGCGTGATGGTGATCAGTGCGGAGCTCGGTTGGGATGACAAGCTGAATGGCGTCACCGTCAAGCAGCAGACGATCAAGCCCATCAAGTTGACCTCGGTGAGCTACAAGAAAATCGAGTAGCTCTTCAGGACAGGCTGATCCGAGCCTTTTTCAAGGCGGGTGGTCCTCGGACCCCCGCCTTGTTTGTTTCTGTGCAGGGTATCCATCGCACCCTTGACCGAGGGGTTGGAATCCAGTAAGGTATTGCGTTCGTGAGAGTTATAGGAATCAAGGCGGCTACCCACGAGAGCTGAAGGCCGCTTCGCAGCACAACGAAAACAGTCGACTTTGAGAAAGCGGCACCACCGTGAAGAGAACCTACCAGCCGAACAATCGCCGTCGGAAACGCACCCACGGCTTTCGTCTTCGGATGCGGACCCGCCAGGGTCGAGCCATCATCAATCGGCGGCGCAGAAAAGGGCGTAAGCGCCTCTCTGTCTGAGCCATGCCCGGTCAGCAGACCTCTCCCGAAGAAGGAGAGTCTCTGCGCCGCGAGGAGGGGCTCAGGAGACGGGCGGACTTCCTGCAATGCTACAGAACCGGACGCCGGCGTCACGGCTCGCTGGTGATTCTCTACTTTGTGGAGCGCCAGTCGGCGCCGCCGTATGCGAGGATCGGCATCACGGCGAGCCGCAAGGTTGGCGGCTCCGTTGTGCGGCACCGAGTCAAGCGCAGGATAAGGGAGATCTATCGACGGTGGAGCGAGCGCAGCTTGTTGCCACCGTACGACATCGTTGTGCACGTTCTTCCGGCGGCTCGGCAGGCCGACTTCCAGGCACTGAAGAAGGACTTGCTGAGCCTTTTGGAGCCGCTGACGAAGGCCCAGACGAGACCCCGGTAGGAACTCCTTTCACCCGACCGATCGCCGCACTGCTGGTCCAGTACCAGCGTTGGGTGTCACCGTTGCTGCCGAGGGCGTGTCGCTTCACGCCGACCTGTTCCGAATACGCCAGGTTGGCGATTCTCAAGTACGGCCTGGTGCGAGGTGGTGCTCGGGCCGTGTGGAGAATCTTGCGTTGTCATCCATTCCACCCCGGGGGTGTCGACCTACCTTGAGTCGAGAGTTGACGGGAGAACAAGAGCCTTGGACACCAAGAGACTTCTGATCGCAGCCGCCCTTTCGATGGCGGTGATGCTCGCGTGGAGCTACTTCTTTCCTCCACCAGAGCCACCCCTGAGGCAGGCTCAGACTAGCGAGCCAGCGGCGCTCGAGGAGGTCGCCGCTGCCGTTCCAGGAGAACCGCCCGAGACGGTTCCAGCGAAGGTAGAGGAGCTAGCGCCGATCGTGGCCGATGAACCGGCCGACGAGGTGGACCAGGAGTCGATGTCGGCAGATCGGGAGGAGCGAGCCGTCGTCGAGACCGCCGAGTTCCGCGCCGAACTGACGAACCTGGGTGCGCAACTGCTCTCCTACCAATTGCTCAACCACAAGAGCGCCGATGGAGGGCCTGTGGACCTGGTTCGACGTCGGGGGGAATCGCCCTACCCGTTCGGTCTCGCGACCCCTCAGGGGGGTCCCTCTCCACTCAATGAGGTGCTCTACCAGGTCGAGCAGATGAGGTCCGCCACGGGTGACCAACAGATCACGTACCGTTACCGGGGACCCGAGGGAACCGTAGAGAAGCGCTTCGTATTTCGCGGCGACGGGATGATCGAGGTCAAGGTGGTCCTCTCGGATCCCAACGCCTGGACCGTGGCGATTGGCCCCGGGGTTCGGAATCCTTCGGAGGAAGAGCAGGAGAACCGCTTCGCCCGCCGCTCGGCGGTCTACAAGACGGTCGAGGACGTCGAGCGGGAGGACCCCAACAGAACCTGGAGCCCGCAGCAGATCTCGGCCATCGGCTTGAGCTGGGCCGGTCTGGAAGACAGCTACTTCTTGATGGCGGTGGTGCCCGAGGAGGGCGTTGGGGGGGTGATTCTCCAACCGGTGCTGGTGGTTCCGAGTGTCGATGGCACCGATGTGCGGTTCAAGCCGATCCGGGGCAAGGATGAGCTCAGCGACGCCGAGAAGGATCTAGCGCGGGAGCTCTTCGTTTTGATCCAACCCTCGGCCGAGACCATGAAAGTCCTGGCCTATCTGGGACCGAAGGAGTATGCCCACCTCGCGAGCCTCCCCTATGGGCTCGAAGAGACCGTGAACCTGGGATTCTTCAAGCCGCTTTCCCTGCCATTGATGTGGGGACTCGCCTGGATTTACGACAACGTGGTTTCGAATTATGGGTGGGCCATCATCCTGATGACCATCCTGATTCGAATCCTGCTCTTCCCGTTGACCCACAAGAGCACGGTGTCGATGCAGAAGATGCAGAAGCTCAACCCGAAGATCCAGGGCATTCGCCAGAAATACAAAGGCAAGTTGAAGGACAAGCAGGGGCGGCCGAACGCCGAGATGCAGCGCAAGATGAACGAAGAGACCATGGCGCTCTACAAGACCGAGGGGGTAAGCCCCGCCGGCGGATGCCTGCCCATGTTCCTGCAGATCCCGGTCCTCTTCGCTTTCTACACCCTGCTCACGGCCTCCATCGAGTTGCGAGGTGCCCCCTGGATCTTGTGGATTCAAGATCTCTCCGCCAAGGACCCCTACTACGTCTTGCCGATCATCATGGGCGCATCCCAATTCGTTCAGCAGAAGATGACGCCCGCCGCGGGCGATCCCATGCAGCGGCGGATGTTCGCCATGATGCCGATCTTCTTCACCGTGCTGTTTCTCGGATTTCCCAGCGGTCTGGTTATCTACTGGTTGACGAACAACCTGCTGGGGATCGCGCAGTCATATGCCTACAAGCGGCACCGGGAGAAGAAGGAGGAGGAAGCCAAGGAGGCCTCGGGCGGCAAACGATCCGAGCGCGGCAAGAAAAAGGAGGCCAGCAAATGACCAACAAGGGAAGGCGCTTTTTCTCGGGTGACACTCTCGAGCAGGCCGTCATGCAGGCGGCGAGCCATTACCAGGTCGACCCTGATGAAGTGGCCTACCGGAAGGTCGAGAAACGACATGGCTTTCTGAGGGTCCGCCGGAGTGTGGTGATCGACGTCGACCCAGATAACCCCCGCCGCGACCTCGGTTCGGAGCCCTTTGTATCTGCACCGTCACCGTCGGCAACGCCCGAGTCTTCCGGCGTGACCGAAGCGCCTGAAGTAGCTGACGAAACCGCGGGATTGGAGAGCGAGATCTCAGAGGATGAACCGAAAGAGATCGCCGATCCCGTTGCATCGCCCGAAGTGTCGGCCCGGAGCGCAGAAGAGGGTGTGCCGCCACCGGCCGAGCGACTTCCCGAAGCCGAGGGTGAAATGGCCGAGGCGGCTCGCGAAGCCACGGGAGCTCTTCTGGAGGTGGCGGATCTAGAGTTGGAGGTGGAGGTTCTCCAGGGAGATGGTCAGCTGGAGATCGAGCTCAGCGGTCCGGGTCAACAGGCGTTGATCGCCGACCGCGGAAGCCTGCTGTTGGCGATTCAGCACCTGCTGCCACGGACGATTCGGGGTTTGACCGGGAGGTCGGTGCCGTGTCGGGTGGACTCCGGGAACTTCCACAAGATGCAGGAGGAGAGCCTCGAAAGGCTGGCTCACAAGGTGGCCGAAGAGGTCAAGCAGGAGGACAAGCCCAGATCGCTCGAGCCGATGAATCCTGCCGAGCGGCGGATCATCCATCTCGCCCTGGCGGAGGATGACGGAGTTGTTACCGAGAGTCAGGGGCGAGGCTTCTTCAAGCGGGTCGCGATCCGTCCCGCGAGGCAGCGCCCGAAGGGCTTCGACCACTACAACCGGTAGCGGTCCTTCATCTTCACGAAGCGTGAATAGGCCTTGCCATCCAACTCTGGAGACAGGTGCTCTTCGAGAATCGGCATGAGGACCTCCCGCAGGAACGGGCCTCGAGCCATCCACTGGTAGTAGCTGCGGCCGCCATGGTGATAGGGGCCGTAAAGGCGCCCTCCCGGAAAGGTGTCCTGAATCCAACGGAAGAGCTTCTCGTGGTCGGTGTGCATGCGAAGGGTAACGTGGGGCTGACGCCCGTCGCCTCCGAAATGCCCTTCACCCACCAGGACACCCAGTAGATAGCCGAGATCGAAATCAGTCCACGCGGGGCGTTGTTTCACCGTCATGTTTCCCGTGAAACACCGATTGTTGTTTCACCGTCATGTTTCACGTGGATCATTCTAGCGAAAAGAGCACTCGCCTGTCCGGCCGCTTCAAGACCTCCTACGCGGCCTTGGGCCCTCTTCTAAATCCTCAACTCCTGGCCAGGTCAAGACTCCTGTCGGGGAGCCACCCCCTACGCCCCTACGCCCTTATGCCCCTGCGCCCTCGAGCCCCCAGGCCTATTCCTTTGAGGGTCCTTATCGCAGAGAATGTCGATCATGGGAACGACGCTGCCCCTTCTCGAACGGGTCGAGTTCGAGTCTCGGCTCCGTAGTTGCTCTCCGGTGGAGTTGTCAGCGGCGAGTGTGCAAAGGCTCTGGGTGCACTATGAGGAGTTGGTGCGGTGGAACCGGACGGTCTCTCTCGTAGGGCCTGGAACTGCCGAGGAACTTGTGGAAAGACACTACGGAGAGTCGTTGGCAGCGATACCTCTTCTCGATCAGCCGTGGAGAGTGGTGGTCGATATCGGCTCCGGCGCCGGGTTCCCGGGAATTGTGCTGGCGGCTGCGGTGCCGGAGCTCGAGGTTGTCCTGGTGGAGAGCCGGGAACGAAAATGCGCCTTCCTGAAGACCGTGATCCGCAAGGCCGCGTTGCCGTGTCAGTGCCTCGGTGCTAGAGTCGGCGTCACCCCGCCCGACGGGTTGCCTCCGAAGATCGATGTCATCACCTGCCGAGGGGTGAGTCTCATGCCGAGCGCCCTGGAGGGTCTGTCAGGCCGGATGACCACCCGGGGAGGGGCCTTGTTCTGGGGTGGGGTAGAGACCCCGGAGCTTCCAGAAGGATGGGTCGAAGCAGCCCGAGTCGAGCTTCCGGGGAGCCATTCACGATCGATCATGAAAGTCCGAGTGAAAGCCGACCAGCGCCGATGACAGCAAGCAGAGTCCTGGCAATTGCCAACCAGAAAGGCGGTGTTGGCAAGACCACCACGGCGATCAACCTGGGCGCTGCGATGGCAGCGCTGGAGAAGAAGATCCTCCTGGTGGACTGTGATCCGCAAGGAAACGCCACCCGCGGTCTGGGGGTCGTTGCGGAGGAACCGAATCTCTACGATGTCCTCGCCGGTGATGCCAGGATGGAAGAAACTGTGCGGCCGACAGGATTTCCCTTCTTGGATGTGGTCCCGGCGGCCAGTGATCTGGTTGGCGTCGCGGTGGAATTTGTCGGCCTCGAGGGTTGGGAGTATCGTCTGTCCAGAGCCCTGGAGACAATTCGAGAGGGCTACGACACCATACTGTTGGACTGCCCACCTTCTCTCGGTCACCTGACGGTCAACGCACTGGTAGCAGCGGATGGTGTGGTTGTTCCGTTGCAATGTGAGTACTTCGCCCTCGAGGGCATCAGTGCTCTGGTATCCACGGTGCAACGGATTCAGGCCGGTACCAACCCACGGCTGTCGATCGCGGGGATCCTGTTGACGATGTACGACGAACGCACCAATCTCTCGAAGGATGTGGCCAACGAGGTGCGAAAGCACTTTGGCGGCCGTGTCTACGAGACGATCGTGCCCCGAAACGTGCGCTTGGCGGAGGCGCCGAGCCATGGCACTCCGATCTTCGCCTATGACATCAAGAGTCGGGGCGCCGAGGCCTACTTGGCGTTGGCGAGGGAGGTCTTGCGGCGAGCGGCATGACGAAGAAGAAACGAGGTCTCGGAAGGGGCCTGGACGCGCTCCTGGAGCCGGCCGGGCCGGTGATTCGCTCGCTGCCGTTGAGCGAGTTGGTACCCAACAGGTATCAACCACGAAGCGATTTCGACGATGTCGGCCTGGAGGAGCTCGCGGAGTCGATACGGACCCAGGGAATCGTACAGCCGCTCGTGGTAACCCCGGGTAGCGAGGGCAAATTCACCATCGTCGCGGGTGAGCGCAGATGGCGAGCCGCCCGCCGGGCAGGCTTGCATGAAGTTCCGGTCGTCATCCGCGAACTGGAAAGCGACCGGCAACTGCTGGAGATGGCCCTTGTCGAGAATCTACAGCGCTCCGATCTGAATCCTGTCGAGGAAGGCGAGGCCTACCGGGCATTGAAGGGCTCGTTTGGCCTGTCTCACGAGGAGATTGCCCGGCAGGTCGGCAAGGCCCGGAGCACCATCAGTAATGCGGTTCGCCTCCTTTCCCTGCCCGAAGAGATCCAGGATCTGTTGCGAAACGGGCGCCTGACGGCCGGGCAGGCCCGTCCCCTGCTGACTCTCGAAGATCAGGATCGGCAGCTGCAACTGGCCCGCAAGGCTGTCAAGGAAGGGCTCACCGCCCGGAAATTGGAAGTGTTGGTTGCGGGTGGGCAGAAGCCACGCCCGACAAGGCCGTCACCGGTCCTGGACCCCGACACGAAGGCGGCGGCCGAGCGGCTGACACGAAAACTCCAGACCAAGGTGGAGATCCACCGAAAAGGGAAAGGCGGCACGGTTCGCCTCCACTTCTACTCCGAGGAGGAGTTGATGCGTCTCTACGAGCTCCTGCTCCGACCGGGAGGCAAGCTTCGATGAGGCTGGGCAGAAGCAGTGACTCCGGAGAATTGAACGGTTTCCTCGATGCCGGTAGCTCCATTCGAGGAGATCTCCATTTTGAAGACAACTTTCGTGTCGATGGCCGCCTCATCGGCCGCATCGTCTCGAAAGGTGACCTCGTAGTCGGGGAAGAGGGTGAGGTGGACGGTGAGGTCGAGGTCAAGAACCTGTATGTGTTCGGCACGGTGCGGGGCAAGGTGAAGGCCAGAGAGCGGGTGGAGATCTCGAGGGGTTCGAAGATCTTCGCCGACATCGAGGCGCAGACGTTCTACATCGACGACGGGGCCCAGTTCGAAGGCCACTGTAAGATGAGGGGCAAGGGCGGTCCCGAGCCCAGTGTCGGCAAGATCTCAGGGGCCCGCCGAGCCGAGGGTGTACTGCCACGGCCCAAGAGCCGGGAGTGACTTTCTAGCCCACATGAATCCTGCGGGCCAAGCCTCATTCGGAGAGCGGCAGCACCCGCACCGGGATTCCGGGTTGGGCCACGAGCGTCTCGTAGGAAGGCACGAACGTCAACGGATTACGGGCTAGAAAAGCGGTTTCGAAGGCCCCCGTGAGAACTCTCCCGTCCAGGTCTCGGGAAATCGGCAACCGCAGCGCATAAAGCAGGGTCGGCATGATGTCCACCAGGCGGGCGCCATCCAGAAAGGTGCCTTTCCGCAGGCCTGCGCCCATGGCCAGGAACAGCCCATCGGGCGAATGCTGATAGTGGCCGCGCAGGAGGCGGCCAGTCGTGCGGGCCCAGGACCGGTGCAACCCTTCGGGTGCCTCGAATCCGTAGGTTGAGACCACCGCGAGCATCTTGGGCCCAGCCTGTCGCTCCCAGAGGTCTGCCAGGAAATGATCGAGATAGCTGTAGTAGAAGGAGACCAACTGAGCTGCCTTCTGTTGAGGCCGCCCGGTCTCACCATCGAATTCGACCGCCGAGAAGCCGCCGAAGTACCGAGTCGAGACCTCTGCCAGCCCTGGCAGGACCAGGAAGAGAGCCCGTACCCCAGGGCGCTGCTCGACGAGGAATCGAGTCAGGGACTGGCGCCAGAGGTCACCAGCGAGTGCCTGGAGCAGGGAGTAGGGTATCTGTCCCCCGAGCTCTCCTACGAGGGCAGGGTCGACCTCCTCGGGGTCGGTCTGAAAGAGGATGCCGCGCTCTGCCAGATCGCCAGGACGGGCAGTTTCCGGCCGGAAATCTCCTCCGAAGTAGCTCTCGGAAAAGGCGAATGCCCCTGACTGCGCTACCGGGCTGGTGGCCGGCCAACCGACGAGACCGGTGCGAACTTCCAACTGCTCGAGGATTTCCCAGAGGGCCAGAGAACGCCGTACAGTCGAGTCCACGGGTCGGGATGGATCGAAGATGTCCAGAATTGCCGCCGACAGGGGGGTCGGAAGAATCTGCAGTGTCGCCCCGGGAGCGATCAGCCCGGCACCGTAGGTTCTGTCGGCAACGACGCCATGGCGGAAGGGAAGCTTGCCGGTGGCGAGAGTCGTCCACAGGGCAGACCGGTGAACCGGCGAGAGGCTCTCGGGGCGGGCATAGACACCCTCTTCCAGGAGGCGAGAGAAGAAGGGCAGCCGGCCCTGGCGGGCCAGGGGAAGCACCGCATCGAGTGAAGCGCCATCGAGCCCGACGACGAGGAGAGTCGGTCGCCTTTCGAGCTCGACGACGGAGGGCAGAGGCGTGGGTCGGGCATAGGGCTTGAAGGCCTCCCGCCGCTCGGCCATGACATAAACAGAACCGAGGGCGAGGAGCGTCAAGCCGATACGGCTCCGCCAACCGTAGGGCCGTCGGTTCAGTGTATGCAGCAGCGCGGTATAGAAGTAGATCAGAGCCGCAAGCGTCAGCCAAAAGGCGGCTTTGATGAGTCGGTTGTTGATACCCGGCGGCAAGAGGTAGGAAGAGCGGGAGGCGTGGAGCCACTCGATCGTGGCGATGACACCCAGGACCACGGTGATGGCCCACGGCAGTAAACGTTGCGCGCGATTCCCCCGCCCCAGCGTCCATGGTAGAAGGACTACGACGGAGATCAGGGTGGTGAAGGCGGTGTAGATCGAGGTGCTGCGCAGCCAGGGTAGGAGCTCGAAGGGCAGCTCGGGATTCAAGAAGAACAGGAGACTCGAGAGGTGGGCACCTGCGAGGAGTCCGGGAAGGGCGGTCAGAGCGACAAGTCGCCATCCTCGGTCGATCCCGACGGTGGGTTGAAGATTCTGATGGTCGTCCAAGCTGGAAGCGATGCCAGTCACGGCTGTGGCAGTTCGTGGACGGACTGTGATGGCTCTGTTACAGTCTCGGCGGGCCAGGGGTCGATCCATGTCCGAGGGGGCCTGCCGGAATCCGAGTTGCCAGCATAGCAGCAAAGCGGCATGCGACCCGCTCTCCGCGGCGAGTCTCCGACGCCTTTGAAGGGGCCATTGAGCTGTTCGAGTCAGCCTTCCACGGTCTGCTGTTGAGAATGGGGCCCGAAACCGCCCACAGTGTGGCGATGTCCGGATTGCAGAGGCTCCAGCAGTTCCCGCCCGCTCTGCGGCGTTTCGAGCGTCAGCATCGCCTCGTCGATCCAAGATTGGCTCAAGAGATCTGGGGTCGGCAATTCTCCAACCCGATCGGGCTGGCGGCCGGCTTCGACAAGGACGGCGTCGCTGTGCCGGCACTGGCCGCGATGGGTTTCGGCTTCCTGGAGGTCGGGACCGTGACACCCGAGCCGCAGGCAGGCAATTCGCCCCCGAGGCTCTTTCGCCATCGGGAGTCGAGGTCGCTTCAGAACTCGATGGGCTTCAACAACGCGGGCATGGAGAGCTTGAGGCGGAGGTTGGCAAGACGCTGGCCGCCACCGGTTCCTGTCGGTGTCAACGTAGGCAAGAACCGGCACACAGGGTTGACCGAAGCCGAAAAGGACTATCGGGTTCTGGTGCAGCATTTGCGGGAATATGCGGACTACTTCGTCGTCAACGTCTCTTCTCCCAACACGCCCGGATTGCGAGATCTCCAGCAGGGCGAGACCATCGCAAGACTCCTCGAGGTCTGTCAGAAGGAGACCGAAGTCCCCGTCCTGGTCAAGCTGTCACCAGACATGGATGACCAGACGACAGCCGATCTCGCCCGCGCGGCCGTCGAAGCCGGCGCCGCCGGCCTGATTCTCACCAACACCACGGTCGACTATTCCCTGGTTCCAAAGCCACAGCCAGAGGGTGGCTTGAGTGGCCGAGTGCTGCGGCGACGGAGTTTCGAACTGCTGAAGGTCGTAGCCTCGGAGGTCTTTGGCCGCTGTGTCCTGGTGAGCGTCGGCGGCATCGAGTCGGCAGCGGATGTCTACGCTCGGTTGCGGGCCGGTGCGCAGTTGGTTCAGATCTACACCGCCCTGATTTATCGAGGATCGAAGCTCGTCCGCCAACTCAACGAGGAGCTCCTGGATCTACTCGACCGAGATGGCGTAGCCGATGTTGCGAGCGCGATTGGACTCGACGTGTAGATTCGGCGAAACCAGACCCATAAACCATATGACAACTAATAGCAGGCACAAGAGGCACAGTTTACTCCATCCGAATAGGTGTTATACACGAGAAGTTGCCCGCAAAGTCCACTCAGCCTGCTGTTGGGTGCTAAGACCATCCCCTCAGAAGGGCTCAAACCACCATGGGTAGTCAAGAAAAGCGGGATCCCCTCGGCCGTGTGGCCATTGCGCTGGACACGCCGGACTGGAGTACGTACGAGAGGTGGTGTGAGCAGTTCGGCCCGCGGGTGGGAGTTCTGAAGGTCGGCCTGGAGGCTTTCGTGCGATGGGGTCATGAGGCGGTCGAGATGGCCCGACACCATGCCCGGCGGGTCTTCCTGGATCTGAAACTGCACGACATTCCCAATACGGTGAGCGGGGCGGTACTAGCAGCGCGAGGCTCAGGCGTCGATCTCCTCACGGTTCACGCGTCGGGAGGGGAGGCCATGTTGGAGGCAGCACAGCAGGCCGCTGAGGATCGGTTGGCGATTCTAGCGGTGACCCTTCTGACCCATCTGGACGAGAGGGCTCTCGAGGCCCTGGACCTGCCGGGTAGTGGCTTGGATCGGGTGCAGAAGTGGGCGGGCCTGGCTCAGGCGACGGGATGTGCAGGAGTGGTGTGCTCGCCCCTGGAAGTGGCCGCACTTCGCGAGCGTTGCCCACCTCCGTTTCTGCTGGTCACTCCTGGAATTCGGCTGCGGGCCTCCAGAGGAGGGCAGGACGACCAGCGGCGAGTCGCTACTCCAGGCGAGGCATTGCTGGCTGGAGCGGACCTGTTGGTGGTGGGTAGACCGGTGACTCGCGCCCCCGACCCGGAGGCGGTGCTCCGTGAGATTTCCCGTCAGATCGAGGAGGCCCTGACCGCGATCTAGCGGCTCAGGGCTCGGTTCAAATTGCGAATACCGGTCGGTTGATCACGTGGTCGATCTCGATCACGTAGGTGTAGCCGGGAAATTCGATTGGGATGGAGTATCTGGCGGTGATGATGACGCGGCCGCCTCGTCGTTGAACGGTCACATCTTTCGGTCCGACTGGAAGGTCCAGATCCTTCGCCCTGGCGAGGACGTTCTTCTTCACGGCTTCGGAGGAGCTCCTGGTGGCACGCTGAGCCTGCTCCTCCATGAAATCGTAGAGCTCGGCAGTCTTGATCTTGACGGGAATGATCTTCCAGCAGGCGGTGAAGAACACGACGAGAACCAGTAACCATAGGACGCAACCGATCTTGCCCTGGCCATTGCGAGTCTGCAGTGATGGCATCATTTGTCCCCCTGCTCGTTCTAGAGATCTGGTACCTCTGAATCTTAGCGCACAATTTGGAAGGAGCGGTCCCAACGGGTGTTGGTGAAGAACTTCAAGAAGACATCCGACAACTGCCGAACCTTGCTCCTGTACCCCGGCCACTCGACCGGCTCCTGGTCACTGGCGAAAGACCAGTAGACGAGAAACGCTCGTCCCTTGATGTAGGTCGCCGGCACGGCTCCCCAGAAGCGGGAGTCGTTCGAGTTGTCCCGATTGTCACCCATGAAGAAGTAGTGGCCTTCCGGCACCTCGAAGGGCCCGAAGTTGTCGCGGTCCCGGTAGCTCTCGTGAAGAAAAACGGAGTGCGGGTAGACGCGGGAATCGGAATGGTAGGTGTAGTGACTGTCATCGACGACCTCGTCGTTGACTCGGATCACTTTGTCGACGATCTCGATTGTGTCTCCAGGTAGGCCGATGCAGCGTTTGATGAAGTCTCGGGACGGATCCTCGGGAAATCGGAACACGACCACGTCACCCCGTCGCACATCGTGAGTCGGCAGTAGCCAGCGCTCCAGAACGTTCTGAGTCGGTCCGAACAGGAACTTGTTCACCAGGATGTGGTCACCGATCAGGAGATTCTGCTCCATCGAACCGGTGGGGATCTTGAAAGCCTGGACGGCGTAGGTGCGAGCGAAGGTCGCGAAGATCACCGCGATCAGCAGAGCCTCGAAGTACTCTCTGAAGATCGATTTGGAAGTGGCCATGGCAGGAGCCTCGACTAGCGCACCAGGTGGAAGGTGCGTCCCCAGCGCGATTGCCTGAAGAAGCCGACGGCGGTGCCGGTGAGCTGCCGCAACTTGCTTCCCAATCCCCGCCAGACGCCGTCGGAGGTTTCGCCGCCAAAGGACCAGTAGATCAGGAAAGCTCGTCCCTTGACGAAGTGCGCTGGGACAGAGCCCCAGAATCTGGAGTCGTAGGACTGGTCGCGATTGTCTCCAAAGCAGAAGACGTGCTCTTCGGGTACCGTCGTCGGTCCAAAATTGTCCCGCCGGCGTGCTGATGGCGGTACCGAAGGAAGATCGCGAAAGACCCGTGGGTCGCGGTGCCAGGTATAGGCACCGTCGTCGACCCATTCGCCATTGATGTAGAGATCCTTGTCGACGACGCGGATCTCGTCGTCGGGTAAGCCGATACAGCGCTTGACCATATCGACCCTGGGTCGCTCCGGCGATCGGAAGATGACGATGTCGCCGCGCTCGACCGGCCTCAAAGGAAGGAGTTTCCGCTCGAGCCTGGTTGGGGCGGGGCCGTAGATGAAGCGGTTGACGAAGAGGTGGTCGCCGACGAGCAGGGTCTCTTCCATCGAAGCGCTTGGAATGTAGAAGGTCTTGACCACGAAGGTATTCGTGAAACCGAGAAAGATCCCGGCAATGATCAGAGCCTCGAGGTACTCGCGGGTTGTGCTTCGCTTCGGCATCGGCGCTCTAATCTAATGCAAATAGCCCCTTGGGGCCACCTAATGGCAAACAGACGCTCTCGGCGTCCAGTGGATTGGACAGCCAGATCCGGCGTTTGGTGAAGGGGGTCTCTCGGCACCAACTCACCGATCAGGGCAAGAGCTCTTGACGCCATAGTCCATCACAAGAATCGCGACTGGTCCATAAACCGCTGATTATAAGTGGCTTATGGGAATTTGGCCAAGTTGGCACGCTGGTTGATTCGTACGGGTCTTCCTACATTCACCGGAGAAAGGAGGCGCGAACGACCGGATGACAGGAAAGAGAAAACAGACGGTGGGCGCCGGCGTGCGGGTTCACCCCGTTACGCCGGTGCGATAGCAGCTTCGAATACCAACTTCTGATTCTGGAGGTATTGAATGAACCGAGTATTCAAGATGGCGTCAGTGATTTGGGTGTTGTGCTTTCTGGTGGTGGGTTTTCCGACAGTGAGCTCAGCGCAGGGAAAAGCCGTGAATATCAACACAGCGAGCGTCGAGCAACTCTCGCTGCTGCCACGGGTCGGTTCCGTGGTTGCGCAGCGCATCGTGGATTTCCGGGAGAAGAACGGCCGTTTCAAGAGCCTGGAGGATCTGATGCTGGTTCAGGGCGTCGGCGAGAAGACCTTCGAGCTGATCCGGCCGCACATCAGCCTTGCGGGTGAGACCACCCTGAGTGAGAAGGTCAAACCTCCGAAGAGCTCGGGCGGAGGCGACGGGTCATGACCCTGGGCGAGCGGCAGGGTGGGCCCGCGTCGGCTCTGCCGCTCGCTTCAACCCGGCTGCCGGCATCGAGGTGGCGACAGGCTCGGCAATCGAAGTCCGTCAGAAGAGACAGGGACAACCGGGCCGCAGGATTCAGTCTCGTCGAGTGGCTGATCATCCTTGCGATTCTGGGTCTCTTTGCCTCTTTTACACTGCCCGACCTGTTTCGATGGACTCGGAGCCTGAGGGTGGATCTGGCGACACGGGAGCTCCAGGGAGTGTTGAGACTCGCCAGGTCGCGGGCCATCCGAGAGGGAACGAAGGTGGGTGTGAAGTTCCGAACGGACGGTAAGGGTCGCTACACCTTCACCCTGTATCGGGACGCAGATGGAGACGGCGTTCTGACCCGGGACATCGATGCCGGGGTGGACCCGCCCCTGTCTCCACCCCGAGAGCTCGTCCACCTGGGGCAGCAGATCGGCCTCGGCTTTCCGGCCGGCCCAGCGCCGCGAGACCCGGGCGACCCGAGGCGGCGATTGACCAGGCTGGATGACCCGATCCGATTCAATCGGTCGGACATCGCCTCCTTCAATCATCTCGGAGCCTCGACGCCGGGCTCTCTCTACGTCACCGACGGGCTGCACTTCCTCTCGGTGGTACGGGTCTTCGGTCGCACTGGCAAGGTCAAGATCATGCGCTACGACGTGCTCTCGGAGACGTGGAGATAGAGAGGCAGAGCCGGCGGGTTGTCGTTGACGCGGCGCTGTTTGGTGGAGTAACGTGCTCAATTGTGGGCGCTATAGTGGTCGTAACCACAGTGGGTACACAGGAGGAGGCAAATCTCGTTGCCGAGGAGTTGGTGGCGAGGCGGCACTCCTGCTGCGTCAACATCCTGCCGATTCAACGATCGGTCTATCGTTGGCAGGGCAAGATCTGCGACGACAGCGAGTACATGCTCCTCATCAAGACCCTGGAGAGCGAGTACCCCGCGATCGAGGAGACGATTCTGGAGCTCCACAGTTATGACCTGCCGGAGATCCTCGCCTTCAACATCCATCGCGGAGAGGCCGGCTTCCTGACCTGGATCGCCACCTGCCTGAACAAGGGCGGGGACGACACCGACGACGAGGCTTAGCTGGGTCCAGCCTCAGGTCTTGCCGAGAGCCGACTCGAGATCGCCCACCAGATCCTCCAAATCCTCCAGCCCGACCGAGACGCGCACGACCCCCTCGGTGATCCCCAGCTCCTCCCGTTTCTCGGGTGGCACGGAGGCATGGGTCATGGAGGCGGGGTGGGAGATGAGCGTCTCCACTCCGCCCAGGCTTTCCGCCAGGCTCATGACCTGCAGGTTGTCCAGGAGAGTCTTGGCAGCGTCGTAGCTTCCCAGGTCGAAGGTGATGAGGGCGCCGTAACCGGTGGCCTGTCGAGACTGCACCTCATAGCCGGGATGATCGGGGAGACCGGGATAGAGAACTCGCTTCACCTTCGGATGTTCGTTCAGAAACTCGGCCACGGCCCGACCACTGGACTCGTGACGATCCATCCGCACGGCCAGCGTCTTGAGGCCACGCAGTACGAGAAAACAATCGAACGGTGAGAGAATCGCCCCCACCGACTTCTGGACGAAGGCGAACCACTCCGCATCCTTGCTTCTCGACGACACCAGGACTCCGCCGATGGAGTCGCTGTGGCCGTTGAGGAACTTGGTGGTCGAGTGGATCACGATATCGGCGCCGAGGTCGAGGGGACGCTGGAATCGTGGCGACAGAAACGTGTTGTCCACCGCCAGCACCGCGCCATGCTCGTGAGCGATGTCGGCCACCGCGGCGATGTCGGTGACCTCCATCATGGGGTTGGTTGGGGTCTCGACGTAGACCAGGCGGGTCTCCTCTGTCATGGCCTTCTCTACCGCCTTGAGATTCGTCGAATCGATCCAAGAGAAGCGCAGGCCGTAGCGCTCCAGGATCTGACTGAAGAATCGATAGGTGCCACCGTAGACGTTCTGTGAACAGACGACGTGGTCCCCTGCTCGCGTCAGCGTCAGCAGCGTCGAAATAGCAGCCATGCCCGAGGCGAACGCGTGGCCCGCCAGCCCATTCTCGAGGGCTGCGACGTTGTTCTCGAGAGCCTCTCGAGTCGGGTTCTGGACCCGCGCGTACTCGTAGCCCTTGTGCTGGCCCAATTCGTCCTGCACGTAGGTCGATGTCTGGTAGATAGGCACCGTCACCGAGCCGGTGGTGGGATCGGGTGGTTGGCCGGCATGGATGGCCCGTGTCGAGAAGCCTGACTTGTTTGGATCGCCTTTCACAGTAAACCTCCTTACGGCGGATGGTCTGAAAACCCGGCTCGCCGGCCGCGCCGGGATGTCGAGCGAGCAGGGGCGGAATTGTACCAGTGGTGCCAGCCGATTCGAGGGTAATAACATAGATGCCATGAGCGACGCCTCGCCGACAGCCCGATCCTCGCAAGACGAGAGCTTTTCTCCGATCCGTTGGCAGCAGGATCACCTCCGACTCCTCGACCAGACCCTCCTACCGCGCGACGAGGTGTGGTTGGAATGCCGGACTCCAGAAGCGGTCGCGGAGGCCATCCGCCGTCTCTCGGTCCGGGGTGCGCCGGCCATTGGTGTGGCAGCTGCGTACGGGCTGGTCCTCGGAGTCGTCTCGCTGCCGCCGGGCAGGGATCTGGGTGAGCGCTTCCAGGAGGTCGTCGATCTACTGGGCTCTACTCGTCCGACAGCGGTGAATCTCAGGTGGGCATTGGAGCAGGGCCAGGAAGTCTTCGAGGCCAACGTCGGGAGAGATTCTCGGAGTGTCGTCAGAGCTCTCCTGAGCTGGGCCGAGGAGTTGCACTCTGCCGACGTGGCGGCCAATCGACGAATTGGGGCCTACGGCGAACCTCTATTCGGGGAGAGAGACCGGGTGATGACCCACTGCAACGCCGGGGCTCTGGCAACGGCGGGCTATGGAACGGCCCTGGGAGTGATTCGAGCCTCGTGGGAAGCCGGAAAGGTGGAGATGGTCTGGGTCGATGAGACCCGGCCCCTTCTCCAGGGAGCCCGCCTGACCACCTGGGAGCTTCAGCGGCAGGGAATTCCCTTCCGGCTGATCACGGACTCCAGTGCGGGATCGCTGCTGGCTCGCGGTCTCGTCGACCGGGTCGTGGTTGGCGCCGATCGAATTGCGGCCAATGGTGACACGGCGAACAAGATCGGTACCTATCCTCTGGCTGTGCTCGCGCATCGTCACGAGGTACCGTTCTACGTGGCTGCGCCCCTTTCGACGATCGACACCAAAACGGCCACCGGCGCGGATATCCCGATCGAGGAGCGCGAACCGGAGGAGGTCACCGAGGTCTTCGGCACCCGCATCGCCCCCGAGGAGGCCACTGCGGCGAATTTCGCGTTCGATGTTACCCCCTCCGAGTTGATCACGGCGATCATCACCGATGTCGGCGTCCTGTCACCTCCCTACACCGAGACCATTCGGCAGGCCTTCCAACAGACCGAAACCAAGCGGGACGACTAGCTCCACGCCGACCTCCGCCTCAGAGAGTCACCCTAGGCGTAGAACTAGGGCTCGAGTGGAACCTTTGATCAAGAAATGGCTGGTACTATTGGTTCCACTGGACCAAACTGTTAATAGTCTTGCCAAAATCCCGGCTTGAGTGGACTTGTCTCGAATTATGCCTATCAAAACCACTCGTAGGGGATTCGGGCCGTGGTGACTGTTCATGTGGTGAAGAGATTCGACAACATTGGATCCGAAGTGGACGATATCGACCGACAGAGCTAAGAATTGTCACGTCGAGTGGAAGAACCGGTCATAATTACCCCTAACTATCAACCGTGGGTGGAAGATCGACAACCATCTCATAAGTGCCATCCGATTCTGGGCGGGCGGTTGAGAATCGGGAGTCGACGCCCCCATCCCCAAGTACCGTCGGCGCACATTGGCCTTGGGTTCGGGGATCGGGTCGTTACTGCTCTGGGTCCGGTGTGTCTTCGGCCGCACCCGACCCTGCGACCGCGGATGGGTTGGTCGCCCACTCGACGTAGTCGATATCGAGGATCGTGGTGGGCTCGTCGGTGAGCCACATGGTGAGCCGTCGGCCGTCGGTGAAGTAGACATCGCCGGTGAGGTTCTTGCGTGGGGCCTCGCGTGGGGCCGCACCGACTCCGCGAGCGTAGCCGAAGGCCTGGAGTGACTGCGAGTAGATCAGATCCTGGACGAGGTTTTCCCGGGTGTCGTCCACATCAGGATCGATCCGGTGGGTCGTGAGGGTCGAGCTCTTGCTGGTGAAGCGGCTGCCGATGTCTCGGCTGATCTGGCCGACAAGCACCGGAAGGCCCTCGAAGGTGACCGGTGCCAGCCACAGCCGGAGGTGGTTGCGGTAGTGGATGTTGGAGCGCACCTTCTGCATTGCGATGTCCTGCGAACGGCCGAACAGGTACAGTGGACTGATCGGGGCGTAGCGATAAGCGCCACCGAAGATGCCGAAGAAGCCTGTCTTGAGCGCGGAGCCGGTGCGCGTCGACTCGGTCGGGTCCCAGCCGGCCCGAGACAAGGCCGGCCAGACTTCGTGCTCGGTGCCGATGACCACGAGGTTGATCGGGTCGCCGCTCCTGGTTCCATCGGCGTTGGTCACGCAGCACGGCAGCTCCTCGATCCACGCGCGTAGGCTGTCGAGATCGAGGTCGGTGATCTCTTGATCGGAGTAGAGATCGTCGGTATCGAACCGGTGGTAGTCGGCCTTGAATCCCGGCACCTCCACCAGGAACTCGAAATGGCGACGCCAGTCGGGCCCTACCACCTCTGCCATGACCAGACGAACTCCCTTGTTGCGGTTGGCATAGACGAAGCCCGACACGGTCTTACCGGCCGGGATGTCGAGATCGATCTGGCTGTCCAAGAAGAAGTCGGCGGCCTCGCGGTGGGATGGCTTCTTCCAGGTCCAGCCGGCCTTCTGGGCGGCCTCGAGTGGCGAGAAGTAGGACGGATCGAGACTCGACGGCAAGAACAGGATGAAACCGTCGGTGTGGTTGGTGATCTGCAGCCAGATCGGCTGGATGCCCTTCTTGTATAGCTTTCGGTCGAAGACCTGTTTGGCCTCCTCGGCCGACAGCACCGCGACCGTGATGCTGAGCTCGTCGGTGGTCTGGGTCTTTGCCCGCACCATGAACGGCACCTGGTCCATGGGTGTCGGGCTGAAGGTAGCGCAGCCGGTGATGGTTGCGAGGAAGACCGCGAGGGGCCAGTTCCGCCAGCGAGGATTGAGTCGTCGATTCATCTCGGATGCCTTCGCCGACGATATCAAATCCGCGAGCCGCATGAACCCTGAGCTGTGAAACGAGGATGCTATCCTCGGGAAAGGGCAGCAAGGCCTGGTTTCGCGCCCGAAGCGCCGGAGTTCATCGATCGTTTTTTCGGTTCTCAGGATGACGCCGTCGATGGCCCGAGCTGGCCGATGACGACTTCGAGGGTCATGGCGAGCCCATCTGCTCACGTCCGATGACCGAAGGAAAAGGGAATACCAGGGTCAAAGAAGCATGGCAGACAGGGACAAGCCTGAGGGCATACCGGATCTTCGAGAGCGCCGCATCGACGAGTGGGAGGACATCGAAGCGGTCCTGGACGAGATCACGGCTTGCGATCTCCCACACCCGACCCGATCGTTCAGCGATGGCATCGCCTTCGTCACCTTCGCCTACGACATCGACGGGGTGAGCATCGAGATCGCCAAGTACGGTGGTTGCCTGGAGCATTTTCTCGATCCCCCTCCACCCATCCACTGCATTGCGGGCACCTTCACCCGGAAGGCTGACGGCGTTTTGCCCGAACGGTGGAAGCGGCGGACCCTTCACGGCGCAGACGGCTGGGACAAGTGGGAGGGGGGCAAGTGGTTCGACCGCCTTTTCAGGGAAGAGATGTCGGCTGGCAGCGAGGCCTCCAGAGAGCTTGCACGCGAGATCTGGACCCAGGCCGTTACCCTGGCCGACGACCTCGAGCGCACCATCATCTCGGAGGGGATTGGCCTGCTTGTGTCGGTCAACGTCAACTCCAATCCCGGCAATCTGGCTTTCGCCCTGGCCATCGTACTCGCCTCCGAGCGCACCGGGTGCCCGGTCCTCAACAACAACCACGACTTCTACTGGGAGGGCGGCAAGCCTGCCTCGGAGCGGGCGCCTGGCGAGGAGGTCGGCCCCCGCGACCACTTCTTCCGAAACTGGCGGAACGAGGCTTTCTTCCGTCTCTTCAAGCGCCTTCTACCCTGGAACGGGAGGCGCTGGATCCAGGTCAACATCAACACCATCCAGTCGCGGATCCTCATCCAGGAGCAGGGCTTCGATCCGCGGGATGTCGACACCGTGGGGACGCTCATCGAGGAGAGCTTCTTTCGGCCCTGTACTCAGGAGGAGAAGCGGGATCATCGGCTGCGAATGGCCCACATCCTCTCGAACGGCGAGCGGCGGATCCGACCAGTGGCGGTGGAGGAGTTTGTTGCCGGAGTCTCGGACTGGATGCGCAACCAGCATCCGGTGGTCTGCGGTGCGGAGCCCGGCCTGGAGTTGGACATCGCGTCGAGCGATGCCCTCTACCTCCTCCAACCGACCCGGGTGGTTGCGCGCAAGCGAATCGAGCGCGACTGGGAGCTCATCGGTGCACTCCTGGAACATCCCCCCTTCCGCGAGGCATTCGAAACACGGCCCGCGCTCACCCTTACGCTGCACATCACCGGTCCCGTACCCATCGAGCACCAGGCCGATCTGGAGCGCGTGTTGAGGACCTATCGAGGGGTCCTCGAGCGCTTGCCGGACTCCACCCGGCGGCGCCTCTTTTTGGCCTTCTCTGTCGGTACGGAGGATCATCCGGCCCTGCATGGAAACGGCCTCGGGAAGATCGATATCGCCGGGATCTACAAGCTGGCGGATGCCGTGCTCTTTCCGAGCCTCACCGAAGGCAGGGGGCTTCCGATCCCGGAGTCGAGCGGCGCCGGAGTGCCCATCATCTGTAGCCGTTATCAACCGGAAGAGGTATTCGCCGCCGTCATCGGCGAGCAGCTGCCCGAAGAGCAGCAGATCTGGTACGACCTCTTCCCGGAGGGGGAGTTCGGCGCCGACCTCCTGGAGAGCCTGACCTCGATCCTGCTCGATCCCGCCTCACTCGCCGAGAGGATCCGGCACAATCGGGAGGCCGTGCGCGGGCGCGATGCCATGCCGGAGATGAGCCGCTCCTTCAAGCGCTATCTGGAACGCTTACAAGTCAAATCGGGAGCCTGACCCCTATGCACATCTGCTTCGTCGAGGACACTCACCTGCACGGCGGTACCCAGATCTGGGTGTCGGAGGCCATGCGTTCCTTCCTCGAGAAGGGCCACGAAGTGACCCTCCTCGCGCCCGAGGGCGGCTTCAATGCCAAGGATGCCGAGGCAACCGGGGCGCGGCGGGTGCTCTACGACTATGACCAGGTCGTCGAGGAGGACAGCAAGAGCCGCGACATCTGGATCGAGGGTCTCACGGGCGCCGATGTGGCGGTTTGCACGGTGCATCCGCCGCGCGAGGGCTTTCACTGCTCGGTCTTCGCCGCGCGCTGCATCGAGGAGGCGGGCCTCGACACCGTCCTCGTCCCCAAGACGGGAACGATCGTGCCGGAATACAAGCGGGAGTTCTACGCCCCCACGCAGAAGATTCGCTGGAACGTGGTGGCGATCACGAACTTCACGCGCGAGGCCCTGATCAACACCTACGAGATTCCCGGCGACCGGGCCACCCTGGTCTACCAGGGAACGGACCTCGAGCTCTTCACGCCGAGCGAGGAGCAGAAGGCGGAGGCGCTGAAGCGCTATCCCCTGCCCGAGGATGCGGGCCCCATTCTCGGCAACGTCGGTTCCTTCGAGCACCGCAAGGGGCAGGAGGATCTGCTCGAGTCCCTGGACCGGATGCGCGAGCGACTGCCGAAGGTGCACCTCCTACTGGTCGGAGACGGCCCCGATGAAGAGATGCTGAAAGGCAAGGTCGAGGAGATGGGCCTCGGGGGCCACGTCACCTTCTTTCCGTTCACGCGTGAGCCGGTCTACGTCTTCGAGGTGATCGACCTCCTCGTGCTTTCCAGCCGCTACAAGGAGGGGCTTCCCAACGTTCTCCTGGAGGCGGCCGCCATGAGCCTGCCGCTGGTCTCCACGAGACTGGCCGGGGTGCCCGAGATCGTCCTCGAAGGCGAAACCGGAACCATGGTGGAGCCCGGGGACGTGGCGGGCCTAGCCGACGCTGTCGCCCGGCTCTGGGCGGATCCGGAGGCCTGCCGCCGCATGGGGCGCAAGGGTCGCTGCATCATGGAGGAGCGCTTCGACAAGAAGCGGCAGTTCGACGCCTTCCTGGAGCACTTCGCGGCGATCTCGACCCGCGGCCTGAAGGCTTAGCCCGGACTAGGTGTTTTTCGGCCGCCGGCCACGGCGCCGCTTGATGTTCTTGACGCTGAGGGTCAGCATCTTCGAAGAGGGATCCTGGTCGACGTCGAACCGTTGAGCTTCGGCGAAGGACAGCCCGTAGAGGTCGAAGAACCCAGGGGCTTTGACGCTGACGGATCGCCGCCGGTGGGAGAGTTTTAGCGCCCCTTCTTGGTTTGGGTCTTTTGTAATCTCGACCCCAACGATCTTGCGGATTTTGTCAAAATACAAGACGGCAAATGCAGCGGATTGTAGGCCGAATGTCTCGACCGCATTGGAATCGAATGAAATGAGACCCGTCGGTCGAATCGTTGCCCGGGGCCGCGTGGCCGACGTCTGAGCAGGAATGTACTTCTCGAAAGCCATGCAACACCTCCTAGTGGTTTGTGATCAGTATGCCAGTAATACGACAACCTGGCTTGAGAGTAATGATACCAGGGAAAAGGCTCCCGATCCTCCTTGCAAAGCTAGTCTCGACATTGAATCGTACGAATACTCATACTCGAGAGATTGGAGGCTTGTTGATCCGGGAATTCGACGAGACAGTACTCTTGGTTCGATCGCTTTTCTTAGCGACTGATCGCTCTGGTCGCCGCGATACGGTACTTTGGAAGATGCTGCGGGTCGTAGATTGGCAGGACCGTCTTGTCGGATTCAAAGAGGCCGTAAACAGCGATCTGGGCACAGCGTACGGAGTACTCCACGGTGAAGACACAATCGTGTGGCACTTCGGCAAACTGGCCGAGGAAGGCGAAATTCGTCGCCCCATCGCAGAGTACTTCGGGCCGGTCTCCCAGTTCTCGCGGCATGAAAAGGCTGTCGATAAAGGGCATTGCGGTGGGAATGCAGTTGACGACCTTACCCGCCTCGACGACCGGCTGCATCAGGTCCTGGACCTCGAGGTGATACCAGAGCTCGTCGAGGATCTCTGCGCCGGTGCCATCGACGTTACCGCTGAAGTCCTCCATATGGCGCTTCATTTCCACCAGGGCGCTCCCCTTCTGGGAAGCAACTAGTG
>JAUVRX010000288.1 GCA_030597375.1 Acidobacteriota bacterium | reverse complement strand
CTGGTGAGCGGTCAGGTCAACACCATGCTGGGCAGGCATATCCTGTAGCGACGCCCTCTGTCCACCGACTGGCAGCGGAGTCCCCACGGTTGCCGTGCGCCAAATCTTCCACATCTCCGACGTTCACTTCGGTCCCCCTCATCTTCCCGAGCTGGCCTCGGGAGCTCTGGGATTCATCGACGATCACAAGCCCGATCTGGTGGTGATCTCGGGTGATCTGACCCAGCGTGCGAAACCTCACCAGTTCCAGCAGGCTCGGGAGTTCGTAGATCAGATTTCGGTGCCGACGCTCGTGGTACCGGGAAACCACGACGTGCCCCTGTATCGATTCTGGGAGCGCTTCCTGAATCCCTTTGGTGCTTACCGACGCCATTTCAGTCATGAGCTGGAGCCGGTCTATCGAGATGAAGAACTGTTGGTCGTGGGAATCAACACGGCCCATGGTTGGACCTTCAAGGATGGCCGGATTCCCTTGCGTCGCCTTTTGGCAGTGGCCAAGGTGCTCGAGGAGGCATCTGCCGATCAACTGAAGGTGGTGGTAGCTCATCATCACCTGATACCACCTCCGTGGTTCGGGACCCAGAGGGTCCTCACCAACGCCTACGAGGCGATGGACCTCTTCACTTCCCTGGGTGTCGACCTGATCCTCTCCGGGCATCTGCATCAGTCCTTCATCGGCAACTCGGAGGAGTTCTATCCCAAGGGGGGGCCGCCGGTGGTGATCCTGCACTCGGGCACCACGACCTCCAATCGAGGACGGGCAGGCGAGCGGGACAAGAACACCTGCAACTGGATTCGGTTCGGAAGTGAGTCGATGTTGGTTTCGAACTACCGCTGGGAGCCCTCACTACACCGCTTCACGGAGCACAGCCAGCATTGGTACCCGCGGCACTCCCGAAGTCCCTACACCCTCGAGGGCCTCGAAGAGCCGCTCGCCGGGGAAGCCGACCCCCCCGGCTCCGCAGCTATCCTGCGTTGAACCCCAACCTCTCGACCAGGGCGTAGGGGCGTAGGGGCCTAAGGGGAACATGAGGATAGCTGTTGTAGGGATGCCGCCGAATGACCCCAGGAGATCTTCCGACCATGACATCTCGAGATGAAGACATCAGACTTGCCGATGAGCTGGAGAACTTCCAGGAGATCGCCGGAGTCCTGAAACCGTCCCCTGGTGCTATTCCAAAGCTGCCGGGAATCGACATCAGTGGACTCTCGCTGCCATTGCAGGAAGCAGCGGGCGGAGACCACATCATTTTCATCGACTTCAACCGGCGTTACGATCTGTCTCGCCGCATCGAGGCAGCTCGGCTCGAAGGTCGCGACGCAGTCGCAGATCGGCTGCGCGAGTGTGAGCACCGCGCCGGGATCCTGCTTGCCGACGTCTCGGGTCACCGGATGACCGACGCGCTGATCGCGGCGATGTTGCATCAGGCGTTTCTCGTCGGCGCCTACTACGAGCTCGATCGCTTCGGTGAGATCACCACCAAGCTGTTCGAGAACATCAATCAACGCTTCTTTCGAACCACCCGGATCAATAAGTACCTGACGATGCTCTACGGAGAAATCTCGGAGCGGGGAAGGTTCCGGTTCATCTCGGCGGGCCATCCCCGTCCGATGGTGTTCTCTCGAGAGTATGGGTGCTTCGTCGACATCAGCGAAGATCGGCTCGTCTCCTATCCGCCGGTGGGTATGTTCCCCTCCGACGCGGGTTTGAGCGAACGGGTGGAGGCTGGTCGACTCGGATACAAGCAACCCTACACGGTCAACGAGATCGACCTGCTCGCCAGCGGCGATATCCTGCTGCTGTACACAGACGGGCTTTCCGAGCATGGTGATGGTGACTATTTCCCCGCTGCCGTGGAGACGACTCTTACCCGCATTCAGGATCAGAGCGCAGCGGTCATTTGCGAGCAGCTGAAGCGGGATCTTCTAGCTTTCGCACCTGCCGAGGACGACGTCAGCTTCGTGGTGATCAAGAAGGCCTGAAACGGACCTGCTCTCGAGATGTAGGCAGGGGAAGTCAGCCTCGAGCAACGGCCGGCAAGGGTGCTGGCAGCTTCAAGACTCCTGCTCGGGAGTCGCCCCTTACGCCCCTACTGCCCTACGCCCTTCTTGCCCAAGCCCTCAGGACCGGCTCCGCTTCGTCGAGGCTAGGGGTTGTAGGCGGTGGGTACGAACTCGTCGTCTTCCTGCAGCATGCGCTCGAATTTCAGGAACTCGTAGTAGCCGCACTTGCGGGTGCCCGGGTAATCGCCGCAGATGGTGGGCCGGGCTTTGTAGACCGTGCACTTCCGCGTCTCGCGGTCGAGGAAAGTGCAGGCGGTTCCGTAGTGCTCGTCCTGGCGGTGGCGCAGTATGCGCTCTCCGGGCTCGTGGCCCTTCTTGGTGAACCGCTTGCGCGCATCCTTGCGGGAGAGTCCGAAGTGTTTGGCCAGGCGGGCGATGTCCGTGTCCTTGACAATGATCCTGGCGTAGGAACAGCAATACGCCGGGCAGGCGTCGCAGTCGTAGAGAACCTTGAGACCCTTCTTCTTCGCCATGACGGGCGGATTGTATCCGAGGCCGAGCTGATTTCGAGAGGTGGTTTGGAACCGGTCTAACTGCGCTTTCGCATGCGTTCCATGCGCTGGTCCCGTAGTGCGGCAGCAGCCTGGCGCTGATCGACAATGCGATCGGACTCGTCGATGATCTCGACCCCCAGCACGGTCTCTGTCAGGTCCTCGAGTGTCACCAACCCTGAAATGCCACCGTGCTCGTCGATGGCCATGGCGATGGGCTCTCGTCGCTCGAGAATCTGCTGCATGGCCGCGCCGACCGTCGCTACCTCTGGGATGAAGGGGATGGGTCGCATCAGGCTCTCGAGCTTGATGTCCTGCTGGTAACCGTCGGCGACCCGCTTGAGGATCTCCCGCTGCAGGACATAGCCGACGACGTTGTCCTTGGTGTCGTGAAAAAGCGGGATGCGGCTGAAGGCTTCGGCTTCTCGATCGGCCAGAAGATCACCAATGGTCGCATCGACTGGCAACATCACGGTGACGGTTCTGGGGGTCATGACATCCTCGACGCGCACCTCGTCGAATCGCAGCAGGTTCTCGAAGATCCTCGATTGGTCCGGTGAGATGGTTCCATGTTCAGCAGCGGTGGCGATGGTCGTGGCGAGCTCTCTCCGAGAGACTGTCGGTTCGTGTCCTCGAGTGAGAAGGCCTGTCAGGAGTCGGGAGAGGACCAAGGCCGGTTCCATGGTCCTGGTCAGGATGTGCAGAGACCGGCCTACGAAGCCAGACATGCGCTGTGCGTATACTGCTCCCAGGGTCTTGGGAATGATCTCCGAGACCACCAGGATGAGAAATGTCAGGACTCCCGAGAAGACGCCGACCCAGGCGCTACCGAAGACCTTGGCAGCCTGCGCCCCGGCCAGGGTCGCACCCAGCGTGTTGGCCACCGTGTTGAGCGTCAGGATGGCGCTTATGGCGTCATCGACACGGTCCTGTTTGAGCTTCAGGAGAAGGCCGGCTCCCAGGTTCCCCTCGTCTCGCTGGTGGGCCAGGACGGCGTTGCGAGAGGAGAGCAGCGCCGCCTCCAGCAATGAGCAGAAGAAGGAGACTCCCACCGCCAGCCCGATGTAAAGGAGAAGAAGGCTCAGATGAATGCTCCGGCAAGGGAGACGAT
>JAUVRX010000120.1 GCA_030597375.1 Acidobacteriota bacterium | reverse complement strand
TTCTCGGACTGTCCGAGAAAGGTAACGAGAGCTTCGGTCGTGAGTCGCCGGAGAACGGCTTCCGTCAATGGCTTCGACATATCGGGCGGACCTCCAATCCAAGTCGAAGTAGCGCTGCAACAGTGGGATACTAGAGCATACCCCATCACACATTCAGGTATAGACTCCCTGCCGCGGCGCCCGACAGTACGGTGGTTCCAGTTCAGTTACAGCAACAGGAGAAGACAATGCCATGTCCGAAGGTCACAAAGAGAACAGCCCGGCTCCTAGGGTGCATCATGATCCTCTCTATAGCAGCAGTGCTACTGGCCACTCCCGCTCGAACTGAGGACTCGGCGGAAGAGACGGCGGTGCTTCACACCGTTCAGCGCTTCTTCGACGCGATGGCCGAGCGTGACGCCGAGGGGGCCCTCGAGGTGCTGATTCCGGCAGGGCGCTTTTTTTCGTTGCGCGAGGAGAATAGCGAGACGGCTCTCCGCACCTTCACCGCTCAAGAGTTCGCGCAAGGTCTGGAGACCCAGGAAGGGGATCTTCTCGAACGCTTCTGGGAGCCTGAGGTCCGGATAAGCGGCGGGATCGCTACGGTCTGGACACCCTACGACTTCTACCTGAACGGCATGTTTCACCACTGCGGTATCGACGCATTCGACCTGTTGAACGACGGCACCGGCTGGAAGATTACCGGCGGCGTCTACACCGTCGAAACAACGAGATGCCCGGAGAGCCCTCTCGGTCCCCCGAGCACAGACAACCAAACAGAGTGAGCCCGATTCCCCGAGGGAGGTTGATCAGGACAGAGAACCTCGGGCACAGCGGCCCATCCGAGAGGTGCCACCCGTTTCTTCAGCACCTCCAAGAAACGGGTGGCACCTCTGAAGATTGGGCCCGAATCGGGATACCAGCTTGCCTGAGATGGAGGTATCATGCCTCGAGCCTGCGGGCTGGAGGGATGATCTGCGATGCCATCCGCAACCCAGACACTGCCGAGCTTCATGGAGTGGAAGGAGGTCGACTCGCTGGTCGGCTCGATCCGCACGCGCTCCCTGGTCGCTCGGCCAACGAATCTCGATCAGTGCCGCGAGACGCTGACCTACTGCCGGCATAACGACATGAAGATCTGCCCGCGCGGCGCCGGGCGCAGTTACGGAGACGAAGCGCTCAACGACGGCCAGGTGCTGCTCGACGTCAGCGCCATGGACCGGATCCTCCAATTCGACGAGGACAAGGCGCAGATCACCGTCGAGGCCGGCACCCGACTCATCGACATCTACGAGCGGGTCCACTACCGTCTGCTGACACTGCCCTCGAGCCCAACCGAATCCCATTCCACCGTTGCCGGCGCCATCTGCGCCAACGTCAACGGCAAGGACGCATGGCGGGTGGGCAGCTTTGCCGACCAGGTCGTTCGCCTTTCCCTCCTGACTGCCAACGGTGAGACGATCGAGATCGACCGGTCGCATGAGCTGTTCAACGCCGTCGCCAGCGGTATCGGTCTGCTCGGCATCGTCCTGGACGCGACGCTGCAGCTCAAGCCGATCCCATCGCCCTACCTCAGGGTCGACCGCTTCCCGGCACCCGACGTCGACGCGCTGCTCGAGACCATGGCCAGGGTCGAGCAAACACACGACCTGGCTGTCGTCTGGGTGGACGCCTACGCCCGTGGGAAGAAGACGGGACGCTCCGTGATCCACGCTGCGAAATGGATCGAGCACGACGCCACCGAAGCCGAGCGCAAGGCATACCTCGACGCCGGCTACGAGCGACTCGACAAACATCGCCGACTCGGGCTCGGGCTGCACGAGGCCTTCGGCCCCGTCCTATCGCTCATGCTCTACGCCCAGCGACCCATGTTGCACGTGTTCAACCGGCTCTATTACGCGATGAGCACTTTCGCGGCCCGAAGGGGGCGTTCCTCGAATACAGAGCTCTTTCTCCGGTTCAGCTTCGAGGCCAGCTTCACCGTGCCGCCGGCCCATCTCGTCTGTGGATCGCGCGGGTACACCGTCCAGCTCACCTTGCCGCGATCGAGTGCCCGCGAAGCGATCGTCGAGTTGCTGGGGATCTGCCAGTCGTCACCCTGCCCGCCGGTCACGGCCATCCTGCGCGCCCACAGGGCTGACGACGGTCTGCTCTCGTTCTCCGAGGACGGCTACAGCCTCAACTTCGAGTTCCACCCGAAGAAGCACAACGAGGCCGCGAGCCGCGAGGCCGTCGATCGCATCATCGATGCAACGGCCAGGCGTGGTGGCAAGATCCACCTCGCCAAGGACCAGGTAATGAGGCCCGACCAGTTCACCCGCATCTACCCGCGCTACAAGGAGCTTCTGGAGATCAAGCGACGAGTCGATCCGGAAGGCCTGTTCACATCCGACCTGGCCCGCCGCGTCGGCCTCACTCCGTCCTGAACGCGGAAGGGTACCAGTAGGTACTCCTCCCTGAGCGGGCATATAGCTGCATACAAACGCGAGTCCTTCGTATGGAGGAGAAGCTCATGAGATACCACTGGCGCTTGAAGGTCAGCCTTCGTGTGTTCCCGGTGTTGCTGATCGCCGGCATCCTTGCAGCACCTATTGCGGCCGCCACCGAGATCACGACGCCCGAGGAGTTCTTCGGATTTCAAATGGGCGCCGACAAGAAGCTGGCTCGGTGGGACAAGATCGTCGAGTACTTCGAGCTCCTCGAGACTCAGAGCGACAGGATCCAGGTCACTGATCTGGGGCCCTCGACCGAGGGCAATCCCTACCTGTTGGTGATCATCTCGTCGGCCGAGAACATGGCAAACCTCGAGCGGCTGCGGGAAGTCAGTCGCATGCTGGCCGACCCGAGAGGCATCCCAGAGGACGAAATCCGGCAGCTCGTGACCGAGGGCAAGGCTGTTGTCAGCCAGTCGTACGGCCTCCACGCCACCGAAGTCGCAGGCACTCAGACCGCCCCTGAGCTGGCCTACGAATTCCTCGCCCGAGACGACGAAGAGACTCTGAGGATCCTCGATAACACGATCCTGCTGCTGTTCCCATGCTTCAACCCCGATGGTCAGATCATGGTCACCGACTGGTACCGCAAGACCCTGGGAACGGAGTACGAAGGAGTGAGCCTGCCCTGGCTGTACCACAAGTATGTCGGGCACGATAACAACCGGGACGGGGACTTCCTCAACATGATCGAGGCCGTCTATACCGCCAAGATCCTCTACAGGGATTGGAAGCCCCAGGCCTATGTCGATCACCATCAGATGGGCAGCTACGGCGCTCGGTTCTACGTGCCGCCCTACAGCGAGCCCATTCGACCCTACGCCGACCCCCTGATGTGGCGTGAGCTGTCCTGGTACGGCGCTCACATTGCCTACAAACTGGAGGAGAAGGACCTTCCTGGCGTGCTCAACGCCGGGCAGTATCCGGGCTGGGGCCACTTCGGTTGGCACTGGATCACCCCATTCCACAATATCGCCGGAATGCTCACCGAGGCGGCGAGCGCCAGCCTGGCAACGCCGCTCTTCGTCCATCCCGAACAGCTTCGGGGAGGCGCGCGACAGTTTCCGGACTACGAGCCCCAATCGACGATTCCGAGCCTATGGCGGGGCGGCTGGTGGAGGGTCCGGGACATCATCGAATATCAGAAGGTCGCTTCCTGGGCGATCATGGATCTGGCGGCCAGGAACAAGGAGACCGTTCTCTGGAACGGCTACCTGAAGGCCAAGCGACAGACCGAGCGTGGCGCTGAAGGAACGCCCAAGGCTTACATTGTTCCCGCGGCACAGCATGATCCCCTGACCGCGACGCGAATGATCAACACCTTGATGCTCTCCGACATCGAGGTGCAGAAGGCGAGCACAGGGTTCTCAATTGAAGGCATGCAGTACCCAGCAGATTCGTATGTGATCTCCCTCGCGCAGCCCAAGATGGGGATCATCAGGAATCTCCTCGGCCAGACGCACTATCCCGACAACGAGTGGACCCGGGGGCGGGATGGCTCTCCGCTTCGCCCCTATGACACCGCGACCCACACCATGGCCGAGCTCATGGGCGTGCGAGTCGACGCGGTCGATGGGGTGGTGCCCGGTCTCCGGACGCTGACAGAGCCAGAGCCAATGCTCGGCACCGTGGCTGCAGAAACCTCGCTACTCGCTCTCGACGGCAGAATGAACGCCAGTTTCAAGGCCGTCAATCTGCTTCTCGATCGAGGAGTGGCCGTCCGCCGGGCCGATGAGCCGATCACTGGGCTCCGCCCGGGGGATTTCGTCTTGAGCGACGGCTCGGAAGACGTCCTCGCCGAAGTTGCCAAGTTGACTGGGGTGGACTTCACAGCCGTCGCGACCGAGCCGGAAGCGGGACTCCACGATGTGAAGCGGATGCGCGTCGGCATGTACCACCGGTACAGGGGCGGCAACATGGACGAAGGCTGGACCCGGTTCCTTTTGGAACAGTTCGCCTTCCCCTACACGTCGCTGAAGCCCGAGGAGATCAACCAAGGCAATCTCGGGGCCAGCTATGACGTGATCGTCCTACCCGACGACTCGACCGCCATGATCACGGGAGAAGAAGAGGAGGATCCGAATCCCTATTGGCCTACACCGAACTTCCCGCCTGAATACATGGCGGGAATCGACGAGGATGGCATCAAGGCGCTCAGGACCTTCGTGGAGAATGGAGGGATGCTCGTGACGCTCGGCGAGGCTACCGAATTCGCCATCGAAAAGTTCGACCTCAAGATCCGCAATGCCCTGGAGAAGCTGGATTCGAAGGATTTCTACTGCCCGGGCTCGACGCTCGAGGCCAAGTTCGACAATTCCAACCCACTGGCCTACGGAATGCCCTCTGAAGGCCTCGTCCTGTTCTGGAACAGCCCCGCTTTCGAGATCGTGCCGTCGAAGGATAACAATCGTTACGAGATCCTGGTCCGCTACGCCGATCGTGACATCCTGGAGAGTGGCTGGCTTATCGGCGAAGAGCACTTGTCCAAGAAGGCGGCCATGGTCTCCGCACAGTACGGCGAGGGAACGGTCCTTCTGATCGGATTCCCTGCCCAGCATCGAGCCCAGACACACGGCACCTTCAAGCTGCTCTTCAACACGATGCTGAGATAGACGGGCCGGGTGTCCACCAGCGGGCCACGGGCGATCCAGAGCACGGGCAGACAGATGTTGACAAGCGTGGGGCGATCTGCCATATAGCGCAGGACAGGCGGCAAGGAGGGAGCGTCTTGAAAATCGGGATTCGCAAGGAAGACAAGAACATCTGGGAGGCACGAGTGCCTCTCTCACCACAACATGTGGCGACTCTGACCGCCGAGGGCATCCAGGTGATGGTCCAGACCTCGGACCTGCGGGCCTTCCCCGACGAGCAGTACCGCGACGCGGGTGCGACAGTGGTTGCCGCATTCCCTGAAAGCCCGGTGCTGTTTGCGGTCAAGGAGATCCCAACCGAGTTGATCGAGCCCGATCGGACCTACCTGTACTTCGCTCATGTCATCAAGGGCCAGCCCTACAACATGGGAATGCTGCAGCGCCTGCTCGATCTGAAATGCACCCTGATCGACTACGAGCGGATCATGGATGAAGAGGGACGTCGGTTGATCTTCTTTGGCCGTCACGCCGGGCTCGCAGGGATGATCGACTCCCTTTGGGCGCTGGGTCAGAGACTGCAGGTCGAGGGCTACGACACTCCACTGGCTCAGATCCACCAGGCCATGGACTATCCAGACCTGGACGCTGCCATGGCCGCGGTCCGTCAGGCTGGCGAGGCGCTGGCCCAGGCCGAGCTCCCAGCCGAGTTGACGCCCATGGTTTTCGGGTTTGCCGGCTACGGCCACGTCTCGAAGGGCGCCCAGGAGATCCTCGATCTGCTGCCCCACCGACAAATCGAACCGGAGGAGCTGACGAAGCTCGACAAAGACACCCCGGGGCTGATCAAGGTGGTCTTTGCCGAGAACCATATGGCCAAGCCGCTCGATCCCAACCGATCTTTCGAGCTGCAGGAGTACTACCAGCACCCCGAGCTCTATCGCGGTGATTTTGCCCGCTACGTGCCTCATCTGACGGTACTGGTGAACTGCATCTACTGGACTCCACAATACCCGCGGCTCGTCACCCGTGAGCTCCTACACGGCCTCTATGGAGCGGGCAAGACACCGAAGCTGCGGGTGATCGGAGATATCAGCATCGACGTCGAGGGTGCCATCGAGTGCTCGCTCGAGGCGACGGATTCGGGAAGCCCGGTCTATGTCTACCTGCCGGAAGAGGACCGCATCGAGCTTGGAGTCGAGGGCCATGGACCGGTCGTCCTGGCGGTGGACAACCTGCCATGCGAGCTACCGATCGAGTCGTCTCGGGACTTCGGCGATGCGCTGCTGCCTTTCATCAAGACCGTGGCCTCGGCCGACTACACGGTTGCGTTCGAAGACCTGGATCTGCCATCTGCCATCAAGCGGGCCGTCATCGTGCATCGCGGCAGGCTGACTCCAGACTACGAGTACTTGCAGGAATACCTCGATCAAGGAGAGGGAGAAGCGTCATGAAAAGGATAGTGGTGTTCGGAGCCGGGCTCGTCTCCCGGCCGTTGGTGCGTTATCTGCTCGATCATGGCTTCGAAGTGACCGTCGCTTCTCGGACCGTATCCAAGGCGGAGGCCTTGGTGGATGGTCACCCAAACGGACATGCCACCACCGTCGATGCGGGCGACGAGCAGGCCATCCGAGGCTTCGTGGCCGAGTCCGACCTGGCCATCAGCCTGCTGCCTGCCCCGATGCACCCGTTGGTGGCTCGGACCTGCCTCGACCTCGGCAAACACATGGTCACTACGTCCTACGTCGGACCGGAGATGATGGCGCTCAACGACGAGGCCCTTCAGAAGGACCTGCTGCTGCTCAACGAGATCGGAGTCGATCCGGGCATCGATCACATGAGTGCCATGCGAGTGGTCCACAACGAGGAGAGCCAGGGCGGCACGCTGGTGGGATTCTCCTCCTGGTGCGGTGGGCTACCGGCTCCGGAGGCCAACGACAACCCGTGGGGCTACAAGTTCTCGTGGAGCCCGAGGGGCGTGTTGGTGGCAGCGCGGAATTCAGCTCGTTATCTCGACAACGGCCGAGTGATCGAGATTTCACCAGATGACCTGTTCGCGAACCCGGCAATCGTCGAGATCCCGGGTGTAGGCACCTTCGAGGGCTATCCCAACCGAGACTCGGTTTCATATCTGGACACCTACGGGTTCGACAAGGAGCAGGTGACTACCATGTTCCGCGGCACCCTGCGGAACCTGGGTCATTGCAGGCTCTACACCAACTTGATCCGATTGGGGCTGATCGAAGCCGAGCCCGAGTACGAGGTCGCCGGGCTGACCTACAAGGGCCAGATGGAAAAGCTCTTCGGCGCCCCGTTGGAAGAGACGATCCCTTCGAAACTCGGCGTCGACCCCGCCGACTCACCGACAGAGGCGCTCCGATACATCGGCATGCTCGCCGATGAGCCCATCGACGCTGAGAAGGCCTCGATGCTGGATCTGATGGCCGACTGCATGGCCCGAACCCTGGTCTACAAAGAAGGGGAACGCGACATGCTGTTGCAGCGCCACGATCTGACGTTCACCTACCCGGACGAGAGGCGGGATCGCGTCACAGCCGTTATGGTCGACTACGGCATCCCGGGTGGTGATTCATCCATGGCCCGCACCGTGTCGCTGCCAGCCGCTATCGGCGCCCGAATGATCCTGGAGGGCAAGATCAAGATCCGCGGCGTTCAGATACCGATCATCCCCGACGTCTACGAGCCGGTCCTGAATGAGCTGGAGACCCTGGGGATCAGCTTCGAGGAGACACGCGAGGCGCTTTGAGAGTCGGGCAGGGTCACCAAACGATGGGATTGTGGTGCTCGGGGCTCATGTCCTACAGCGCTGTAGGGTCGATAGGAACTGGTGGAGAGCTCCAACCGGCTATCCATCCGAGGCTGGCGCCGAAGTCCGCTGCCAAGTGTGACGATCCCTGACGTGGTACGTTGTCGATTGTGACGGCGAGCAATTCCGGCGACCAAACGTCGGCGAGCAGGC
>JAUVRX010000150.1 GCA_030597375.1 Acidobacteriota bacterium | reverse complement strand
TGACATTCAATCTGATGATCGTGGCCGCGATCTTCGTAGCCTGGAGGAACCTGCGGCTCGGCAGGGGCGATCGCAAGACCGCGTTCCGTTTTGCGCTGTACCTGGGCGTCGTGCGCCTGCTGTGGATCGTCGGGGCGCACCATGTCGCGGCACAGGGTGAAGGTGCGATTCTCGTCTCGCATTACGCTTTCTCGACTTGGCGCATCTTCATGGTCTGGATCTTCTACATGGCGATCGAGCCCTACGCCCGCCGCCTCTGGCCGCATGGACTCGTGACCTGGGTACGATTTGTCGGTGGCCGCTGGCGCGATCCTCTGGTCGGGCGAGACATCCTGGTCGGTGTTGCCGTGGGGGCCTTCTTGACCAATCTGGTCTGGATGCGCATCTGGCTGTTTCCTCGTCTGACCGGCATGCCGGGCTCGCCGCCAGACGTCACCCTGTCAACACTCGAGGCTCTGCGTAGGGGAGCTCACCTGGTTGCAGCCCTCGCCATCGACCACACCAATGCCGTTCTGATGAACTCTCTTTTCATGGTGCTGATTCTGGTGATCCTGCGGCTGGTGCTACGACGGACATGGCTTGCGGTCGCGGCGCTTTTCGTGCTCGCGATAGGCGCCTTTTGGCCAGCCTATTCGAGTCCCACCGTCCACGTGATCTTCACATCGCTGAATTTCGCTATTTTCATTGGTGTCTTGTTCCGCTACGGTTTTCTGGCGGTCGTGGTGACCAATGCGGTCTTGTTTCTTCTGACGGGTATCCCGATGACCTACCAGGTGTCCTCGTGGACCTTCGGCGGGACGGTGGTGGCACTCGCCCTGGTGCTCGGGTTGACGCTTTACGGACTGCGCATCGCGCTGGCCGGCCGGCCACTGTTTCGCGACGAGCTCCTGACCGACGGGGCCGTCAATACCTAGCCCGCATTATTCATGACGCCGCGAGCAGATCGCGGAAAGCGTCCGTCATATCTGGTCACTCGCAGTGAGGAATCAGGCGGTGAGCTGGTTGGGGTTCAGCCCCTCGAGCTCGTCGATGACGAACAGGCCATCCTTGCGGATCAGCTTGTCGTCGAACCAGATCTCGCCACCGCCGGCTTCCGGGTCCATGAGCAGCACCAGGTCCCAGTGAATCTGGCTGGAGTTGCCGTTCCAGGCTTCCTTGTAGGCCTGTCCCGGCGTCAGGTGGATCGAGCCGGCGATCTTCTCATCGAACAGGATGTCCTTCATGGGTCGGAGGATCCTGGGGTGGAACCCGATGGCGAACTCGCCCACGTAGCGCGAGCCGTCGTCGGTATCCAGGACCTTCTCCAGGTGCTCGGTCTGGTTGCTCGAGGCGGCGACGATCTTGCCGTCCTCGAACTCGAAACGGATGTCCTCGTGGGTGACGCCCTGGTAGAGGGTCGGGGTGTTGTACTGGATGGTGCCGTTGATGCTGTCCCGGACCGGAGCGGTGAAGACCTCGCCGTCCGGAACATTGCGGTGGCCGTCACAGCAGACGGCCGGGATGTCCTTCAGGCTGAAGCGCAGATCGGTGCCAGGGGCTACCAGTCGGACCATGTCGGTGGCATCCATGAGCTCTTTGAGGGGCTGCATGGCCTTCGACATCCGGTCGTAGTCGAGGTTGCAGACGTCGAAGTAGAAGTTCTCGAAGGCCTCGGTCGACATCTGGGCAAGCTGAGCCATCGAAGGGCTGGGCCAACGCAGCACGACCCACCGGGTGTCGGGCACGCGGATGTCGATGTGGACCTTCTTCCAGACGTTGGACTCATAGAGACCCATCTTGTCAGTCGGGATGTCGGACCACTCGGAGACGTTGTCGGTGCCCCGCACGCCGATGTAGGCATCCATCTCGGCCATGCGCTTGGCCTCGATCTCGGCGATGAGCTGCATCTGCTCCTCGCTGCCGGCCAGCTGCAGGGCACGCCAGACCGATTGGTTCTTGAGGGTTACGAAGGGTTGGGCCCCGGCTTCGCTAGCGACTCGGATGAGCTCGGTGGTGAAGTTGTGGGGTATATCGACGGCCTCGATGAGGACCTTGTCGCCCTTCTTCAGGTCGCAGGAGTATTGAACCAGGATCTCGGCCAGTTTGGTGTGTCGCGGGTCGGACATGGGTGGCTCCTCGATGAGATGGAGGTGAGCTGAAGGTGTCGCAGGGGACGCAAATCTGTCGACTTGATCCTATCCGGAATGCAGGCGAAAGATGTCCGTCCGGGGGCCACCAGGGGGCTTGCCCCCGCCCGCTCTGGGTCCTGGGCAATGGGGCCTCGTGGTCCTGACGTTTCGGGCTCTTGGATCGTTGGTGGTTCTGGGCCACGCACGAGGCTCTCCCCCGGGATCCTGGGCTCCCGGCTGGAGACCTCGTACGCGGCCTCGGACCTGCTTCTGATTTTTTGAGCCTCAGAGTGCATCAAGACTCCCTGCCAGAAGCCTTGACGCGGCCTGCCGCCTCAGCCGGCCGGGGTGGGTGGGGGCGACCGGATCTGTGCCGGCTGTTACTGCAGTCAGCTAGTCGGGCGATAAGTTCGTCGCCGCATCGGAGGCAGAGCCCGCCACCACTTCCTCCACCTGGGACCAATCGAGCTCGCTGCCACGAAAGCTGTGGGGGATGAGATAGACCCCCAGCATGACGATGGACGCCAAGAGGACTGCCACTCGCTCGAGGCGAGGACGGCTGCGGCAGATGAACCAAGCGATGAGCCAGGCAGCAAGCGCGGCCAGCGTCTTGTTGTCGGTCCAGTCGCCGCCGAACGGCCAGCCGGTCCAGTAGGCGTCGAAGGCAAACTTCTGCACCAGTGGCCCCAGGATGAACCCGCCAGGCAGTAGGAATCCCAGAGCCCACGGGATGAAGCGGCGCACGTTGTCCTCTCCCAAGAGGGCTCCAAATGCGGCGCGAAAGACGATGGCCAGTGAGGCGAACATGAAGATGATGTGGGGGATGAGGACCCAGGCCGGGACTTCATCGCGGAATCGGATGACCGCCGTTTCATCGTGCGGCAAAACCAACTCCTGCCCACCGTCCGTCAGTCGCACGGAGTACTCGAGCTTGGCTGCCGGGACCTGGTGCGGGAGATCGGCAGTGAGCTCCCCTCCCTCGCGCTGCATGGGGAGTCTGCTCCAATCCTCATTGGTGGGATAGCGCCGCCAAACGACCTCACCTTGAGCTGAGGCGGACTCGACGCTCAAGGTCACATGAGCATCTCCCGCTCCGCCATGGGTGCGAATCAACTTACCACTGATGGTCGAGCCGGCAAGCTCTTCGCTCACCGGAACCGGGTAGGTAGGCCCCGTTGTTCTTTGATAGGAGCCCATCATCACGGAGGCGACGACAGCCAGTATGCCGATCAGCCAACGGAACCACCGTTTGGAGAACATCTCTTGCATTGCCTGCCTCCCTTGTGGGCGCTCTACTCTCCCAGCGCCGCGAGTCGGCGCAAGTGTAGCTCAGATCTCGCCGATAGCGGTTGCTATCGACTCGAGGCAGTAGGGGCAATGGGCAGTGGGCAATGAGCAGCGAGGCCCTCTGATCGATATGATGTTCATTCCCCCAGGACCCCAGGACTAGGACGGGCATGAGGCCGGTTGTGGAATGAAATGGTAGTGTCACCTGTTTAGGAAAGGGACGAGGGCAGAAGGCATGGACAATTTTCTCTTTATCGGCATCATCGTGGGCTGGATTCTTCTCCAGTATGTCGTGCTTCCACGCTTGGGAGTGCCCACCTGAGGGGTCCCCGACCCGGCAGGTCGCCGGAAAGCATGTGGACCCTCCGAGACTGAGGCCGAACCCGACGCCGAGGCTTCGAGCCCGACAGATCCTGCCTGAGCTGTTCCTTCCTTTTATCTACACTTCACCGTCGCAGGGAAACATCCCGAATCGGAGGCATTGCCGAGTGTCACGCGCGTGGTGCCGGTGCTCTCCAGATCAGTCCGCTTCAAATCCGATGTCTCGGTGAGTACCGTCGCAGAAAGGCTTCTTTTCCGAAGCGCCACAGCGGCAGAGCGCGCCCTTCGCTCCTGAACAACTCTGGGTTCCGTCGGCACTTCGGATGGTCAGCGGCCCATTGACCAGCAGAGGACCGTTCGGGGCACAGGTGAATCCGACCGGGGAATCGGGGTTCACCCCTTCGATCGGAACCAACCGGCCGTCGCCGATCTCGCCCGCATCGGCAAACCCGGCTTCGATGTGGCTGTTGTCGCAGAACGGTTTGTTCTTGGAAGCACCACAGCGACAGAAGGCCACCCGGGTCTCCTTCTGCTTACCCTGTGGAGTCACGATCTCGAGGTTTCCCGCGGCGTGGAGAGGTCCGTCCTGGACGAGACTCGCGGTGTTTTCCGACGGTGGCGCCTCGGCAGGTCCCTCGTCTCTACGCTCGAAGGCGAGAGCACCCGTGGGGCAGCGCGTTACGACTGCGGCGATCTCGTCCGCCGACCCCTGCGTTGGGTCGATCCATGGCTGCCGGTCTTTCTCGAAGACTCCAGGTAGGCCGTGAATGCATTCCGCGGCATGGAGGCAGCGCTTCGGGTCGTAGGTGACGACGATCGCCTTGCTTTCGTACTCGAGCAGTTTCTTTGTCATGGTTCTTTACCTCCCGGTTGGCCAAATCAGGGTGTGGGCCCGCCCGATCCGATGATTTTTCGCGCTGTTACCTTCGCGACCATGATCAGAGCTACTCCTCGCTGCCTGTCCGGCTTTCCGTTCTCTCGGGACGATCGCATTGCAGCACCTTCATGCTCGTCACGCTGACAGACTACCAGTCTACAAACCTGAACCTGCAGAGGCAGATGAGGCTGCAGTTCTTTCTAGTAAGCTCAGGCCACGATGATTCCAGCGCAGTGGTTGACTGTGGCGGCGGTGGCTGGAGGGATTCTCCTCGTTGCAGAGGCCCTGTACCTTCTGTTGAGGAAGAGAGTTCCCCGGTTCCGTCTCAAGCTCCTCTATCACCTCTGGGCTTTGAGCCTGGTCGCGCTCGCCGCCCTGCAAACGCTGGGGATCGATCTGCTCGGGTCGACGCTCGGTGGCATCGCTTCCACCGTAGCTTTGCTGCTCACCACCCTGGTTGTCTACGCACTTGTCGATGCGCTGATCCTGCAACAACCCTGGGGCAAGGACCAGGGCCCGTTGGTGCCCAAGCTGGCGCGGGATGTGCTACGGCTCGGCCTGCTGATCGCAGTCGGTCTCTTCGCGGCAACCGAGATCCTCGACCAGCCGGTTGGGGCCGTGCTGGTCTCTTCGACCGTGCTTTCCGCTGTCATCGGTCTGGCTTTGCAGGACACGCTGAAGAACATCTTCTCAGGGATGGCGCTCGATCTGGAGAAGCCATTTCACCCCGGCGACTGGCTGGTGATCGAAGGGGGTGTCAGGGCGCAGGTCGTGGACATGTCCTGGCGTAGTACCCACTTGCGCACCAAAGAGGGCCTCGACATCTACGAGCCGAACGCGAATCTGTCGGTGTCGAGGTTGATCAACTACGGCTCCGGGGAGAGGCCTTTCGCCGTGGAGATCCGAATCGGCCTGCCCTACGGCGTACCGCCGGCCGAAGTCAAGGAAGTCTTGCGGGAGGCGGCACTGTCGGCACCCGGAGCGCTCGATCGCCCTTCGGTACGGGTCCTTCTCGAGAGCTTCGACGACCACGCAATCACCTACTTCATGCGGGTGTGGACCCGGCGGACGTCCAACGTCTCCGGCTTCATCGATGGCGTCAACTCGCGCATCTGGTACCAGCTCAAGCGCCATGGCATCGACATCCCCTTTCCCATCCGCACGATCCACATGCACGAGGCACCCGACATGGAGCAGCAGCGGCAGGGCAAGGCCCTGCGCAAGGCATCCGAGCTCTTCTCGGGACTCGATATCTTCCAGGAGCTCGACGACGAGGTCGTGCGACAGCTCGCGGCCTCTTCACAGCGCAAGCTCTTCGA
This sequence comes from Acidobacteriota bacterium, assembly GCA_030597375.1. Classification (GTDB taxonomy): domain Bacteria; phylum Acidobacteriota; class Thermoanaerobaculia; order Multivoradales; family JAHEKO01; genus JAUVRX01. Next base: position 1,247 of record JAUVRX010000150.1, on the reverse strand, counting down.
TGCGGGCGAGGTGCTGGTCCGAGAGGGAGAGGAAGGCGACTCCCTCTTCGTCGTCGAGAGGGGTGCGGTGCGGGTGACGAAGTCGGACCCGGAAGCGGAGGGCAAGCACGTCGATCTGGCAATCCTGGAGGAGGGAGCCTTCTTCGGCGAGATGTCGCTGCTGACCGGCGAGCCACGCAGTGCCACCGTGATCGCTAGCGATCACTGCGGAGTCCTGGTGCTCACCAAGCAGGCGGTGGCTACGACCCTGGAGGCCGACCCCCGCATCGCCGAGTCCCTGAGCCGAGCTCTGGCGGCTCGTCGTCAGGACACGATGGAGACGCTGGAAGACCACCGCGACAGAGATGCGGCCGCGACCTCGATCGAGGACGAACAGACCTTTCTGCGCCGGATCCGGTTATTCTTCTCGCTCTCCTGAAGCAGCCGGACGAACCTCTAGCGAATGACGGTCACGCAGGATTCAGGTCGACAGTGGAACGCGGAAGATCTTCACGGGCCGGGTCTTGCCCTTGACGGTGACCTCGCCGAGCTCTTCGAGGGAATAGTCGCCGGTGAGGCGCGCCTCGGTGAGCCCACTGGTGAGGATCTCCGCCTTGAACTCCTTGCAGAGCGACTCGATGCGAGCCCCGAGATTGACGTTGTCGCCGATCACGGTGTAGCTCTGGATCTTCTCCGAGCCCAGGTTGCCCGCCACCATCTCGCCGCTGTTGATGCCGATGCCGCTGGCGAGCTCGGGGCGGCCCTCGTCCCGCCAGGTCTTGTTGAGCTTCTCCAGGCTTTGTTGCATGGCCAGGGCACAGCGCACGGCGTTGTCGGCGTGATCGCCGTCCTCGAGCGGTGCACCGAAGAGGGCCATGATCATGTCGCCGACGAATTTGTCCACTGTGCCGCGATGAGCGAAGACCACCTCCACCATGGCGGCGAAGTACTCGTTGAGCTGGTCGATGACCTCTTCAGGGGTGCGTCCCTCGGAGAAGGTCGTAAAACCCCTGAGGTCGGAGAACAGCACGCTCATCTCGCGGCGGGTCCCACCCAGGGAGGCCGCGTCGGGGTTGCCCAGGAGCTCCCGATAGACGTCGGGTGAGACGTAGCGGGAGAAGATCCGCTTGACCTTGCGCTTCTCGGCCGATTCCACCCAATACTGGTAGACCAGGCCTGCTGTCAGGGCGAGTGCCCAGGAAAGCGTCACGGCAACCACGGGCAACGCGTATCGATGGCTGAAGTCCCACTGGACGAAGGCCAGGTAG
>JAUVRX010000232.1 GCA_030597375.1 Acidobacteriota bacterium | reverse complement strand
CCCTCGGTCCCGATCTCGGCGTTGCGCCTCCTCGACATAGTCCCGCTATGCCTGCATCTGCGCGCCTTGATCTCGAACCCGATGACTCGCACATCCACTAACCGTTTGAGCGTTACAGCCCACTAGCCGACTTTGAGGCCAGCCTCGGCGGCCAGCATCTCGGCCTTGTCCGTCTTCTCCCAGGAGAACTCCGGGCGGCCGAAGTGACCATAGGCAGACGTCGCCTTGTAGATAGGCTTCTTGAGATCGAGCTGGTCGATGATGCCCTGGGGCGTCAAATCGAAGTGCTGGTGCACCAGCTCCACGATGCGCTCCTCGGGCACCGCGTGGGTGTCGAAAGTATCGACGTTGACGCTGACAGGCTCCGAGACGCCGATGGCATAGGACAGCTGCACCTCACAGCGCCGGGCCAGCCCCGCCTTGACGATGTTCTTGGCCACATAGCGGGCCGCATAGGTCGCCGAGCGGTCGACCTTGCTCGGATCCTTGCCCGAGAACGCCCCACCACCATGGCGTCCTACTCCCCCGTAGGTATCCACGATGATCTTCCTGCCGGTCAGGCCGGTGTCACCTTCTGGACCGCCGACGACGAACCTACCCGTCGGATTCACATGGATCTTCGTCTCGTCGTCCATGAATTCCTCGCATACGGGACGGATGACCTTGGCAGCCACGTCCCGACGCAGCTCCTCCATGGTCTTCGACTCGAGATGCTGCGTACTGATGACTACGGCGTCGACGCGTCGTGGCTTGCCGTCGAAATACTCGATGGTTACCTGGCTCTTGCCGTCCGGTCCGATACCTTCGATCTCGCCCGATCGCCTGACCTCTGCCAGTCTCCGAGTGAGGCCGTGCGCCAGCATGATGGGCAAGGGCATCAACTCTGGGGTCTCATCGCAGGCGAAGCCGTACATCATGCCTTGATCTCCGGCCCCCTGCTGCTTGTCACCCCGTTTGTCGACTCCGCGAGCGATGTCTGGACTCTGCTCGTGGATGCTCACCAGGACTCCGGCGTCTTCATTGTCGATACCAAACTCCGGATTGGTGTAGCCGATCTCCTTCAGCGTCTGTCGGGCAATGCGCTGAACGTCGGCGTAGCCCTCGGTGCTGACCTCCCCAGAGACGATCACCGTGCCGGTCGTGACCAGACACTCGACGGCAACCCGGCTGTCGGGATCCTGCTCCAGGAGCCTGTCCAGAACCGCATCGGAGATGCGGTCACAGATCTTGTCGGGATGCCCTTCGGTGACCGATTCACTGGTGATGTAGGTAACTCGTGCCATGTGCGCAGTTCCTCTCCGTCGTCGATTCCTGGAAGCAGTCTGGTGACGCCATGATTATTCATATTCTGGCAAAGGTTGCCAGGGGGCTCAGTTCTGTCGCTCTTTCCCACGGGCTGCTAGCATGAGCTGCCTGTTGTCGAGGACCCCGTCTGGACCGAGAGCGAGAGCTACCATGGTAAGCGATTCTTCGGCGATTCAGGAGCACGCCCTCGAAGGGCTGCCGACGGATTCTGTTGCCATCCTGGGAATCCCGTGGGACGAGAAATCCTCATTTCTTCGAGGCCCGGCGGGCGCTCCTGCCCACATTCGCCAGGCTCTGTACTCGAGCTCTACCAACACTGCCACCGAATCCGGGCTCGACCTGAGGGACGAGCCGAGATTTCGACTCCTGGGTGATCTGGACCTGGAGAACGGAGAGGCGGCGTTCGAAACGATCGAGCGCAGTATCGCCCAGATCCTGGATCAGGGCTCGCGAGCCCTCTGCCTGGGCGGCGACCACTCCATTACGCTCCCCATTGTCCGCGCCCATTGCCGAACTTTTCCCGGCCTCAGTATCGTGCACATCGATGCCCACCCGGATCTCTACGACGAGCTCGGGGGCGATCGCCTGTCTCACGCCTGCCCCTTCAGCCGCATCATGGAGGAAGGCCTGGTCTCGCGACTCGTGCAACTAGGCATTCGAACTCTCAACCCCCACCAGCGCGCGCAGGCGGATCGCTTCGGCGTCGAGATCCTGGAGATGCGGGACTGGCGGCCCGATGACGGGCTTCCGAAGGATCTCGAGGGTCCCCTCTATCTCTCGGTGGATCTGGATGCCCTGGATCCCGCCTTCGCGCCTGGGGTCTCCCACCCCGAGCCAGGGGGCCTCTCCAGCCGCGAGCTGCTCGGCATCCTCCAGGTTCTACCATCACCTCTGGTGGGCGCCGACATCGTCGAGCTGAATCCTCTTCGCGACCCCCAGGGCCTGACCGCCCGGGTCGCCGCCAAGCTGCTCAAGGAGATCGCTGCGATCATGCTGGTGGATAGCGCGGCCTGACCAGGACGTTGCGGGAAGCCGACTCGATCCTTCGGCTATGCTTGGCCGTAGCTGAAGCGGCATCTCCAGTTACCCTCGACGGGAGGCAATGAGACATGACCGGCGACATCTACTTTCGACAGCTGCTGGCGGGCCGTCAGGTGGCGGGCAACCACCCAGTGGCCGGCCAGATGGCCAATTTCATGTACCTGATCGGCGACCCGGACTCCCGAGAAGCCCTGGTAGTGGATCCGGCCTGGGACGTGCTGTCGCTGCTCGATGTGGCGCGAGGAGACGGCTATGACGTCGTCGGAGCCCTCATCACCCACTATCATCCCGATCACGTGGGCGGCGACCTCTGGGGAGTCCAGGTGGAGGGGGTCACCCAACTGCTGGAAGAGCACCAGGTGCCGCTCTATGTCAACAAACACGAAGCGGCGGGACTCAAAGTCGTCACCGGCGTCTCAGACAGCGACATGCACAAGACCGACGACGGAGAGACCCTTACCCTGGGCCAGGTGGAGGTTCGTTTTCTGCACACTCCGGGGCACACTCCCGGAAGCCAGTGTTTCCTCCTCGGAAATCGCCTGGTGGCGGGCGACACCCTGTTCGTCCAGGGTTGCGGGCGAGTGGATCTGCCGGGGGGCGACGCCGAACAGATGTACTACACCCTGACCCAGAAGCTAGCCAAGTTGCCGTCGGACACCGTGCTCTATCCAGGACACAATTACGGCCCCACCGAGACCTCGACCCTCGAGGAAGAGCTGCAGAACAACCTCTACCTCCGTGTCCGCTCGCTGGACGACTGGCGACAGCTCATGGGCGGAGCCTTCTGACTCGCTGAAGCACCTGCGGCCGGCACAGGTCCGGCAGTTTCAAGCCCTTACGCCCTCACTGCCTCACTGCCCCACTGCTCCACTGCCTCACTGCCCCACTGCCTCACTACCTCAGTGCCCAGAACCCGAGGCCTGCACGTTTCAGGGAGCTGGCACTGGGCGAGAATCAGTAGTCGAAATAGCCGCCGCGGGTGCGGACATCGACACCCGGCCGATCGGCCTTGACCCGAACGGCTCTCCACTGACCGTCGTGCCGGGCTTCGCTCGGGTAGTACCCCAGAACATACTGCTCGCGCAGTTCGGAGAGAATCCCGGCAAACGCTTCCTCCAGGCCCTCGAGGCTATCCACAACCTCGATCCGTCCGCCGCTGTCCTGGATGGTTTCCCGCAGGTCCTTGAACTCCTGACGATTGGCCTGGACATTCCTCCAGGAGGAGGTGTATTCGGGTATCTCGAACTCCTCACCCGGCTCCTTCAGGTAAATCCAGTAGATCAGGGCCTGGCTTCTACGGGCCGTCTGCAGTACCCCTTCCATGGGCAGCACGCTGTGCACATCGGAGCCATCGGAGAAGAGCACCACCACCCGGCGGCCTTGCACGGCCTCCAGTCGATGGAGTGCCAGAAAGAGATGGTCGTTGATCGAGGTGCCACCGGCGGCCTCCACTTCGGTGAGGGCCTGGCTCAGCACTTCCCGGTCCTCGGAGAACTCGGTGACGCGCAATAACCGATCTGAAAAGAGCAGCACCATCGCCTGATCCAGGGGTCTCATTCCCGCCACGAACTCGTTGGCTCCCTCGAGCGCGGCTGCGAGGCGCTCTCCCTTCATACTCAGACTGCAGTCCAGCAGGAGAGTGGCAGTCAGAGGAATGTCTCCCCGCTCGAAGGTGACGATCTCCTGTCGCTTGCCCTCGTCCAGAATCCGAAAGTCCTCCTGATCGAGATTCAGCACACGCCTACCTGAAGCGCTCACTGTGACGTAGAGCTGCTGCAGCCGGAGGTCGACAACCTCGTCGATCTGCAGTACCGGCGTCACCACCACCGCAGATCGGGTCTCGCCACTCTGCGTGCGAGCCACGGCCTCGAACTCATGCTCCTCGTTCTCATGGCCCACATCCACCACGATCCTGTACGGTGGTCGGTCGAATAGTGCGACCTGCCGGCCATCCACCGTCAGCTGGACCGTAGCGATTGCCTCCGCTGGAGCAGCCCGGATGACGACCTCCACCTCGCCAAATACGAACTCGAAGGGCCTCGGTCGCTCGATCCACAATTCCAGCCCAGCGGCCTGGGAAGCCAGCGCCGCCATGACGACAGACAGGATGACCGACAGGCTCTTCACTCTCCCCTTCCCTCCGGAGCTGGCACGTTCAGCTTCTCGGCCAGCAGAGGTAACGCCGCCGCCGCATCCTTCCAGAGCCTTGCCCGAATGTCTTGCATGCCCGTCGGTTCCCAGACGTCGTACCTCAGACGAGGCGATGCACGCTGGCCGTTTCGCGGGTCGATGCGCCCCACCAACTCGAGCGCCTCCTGCGGTCGCCGCTTGCCATCGAGCAGCAGGGCCAACTGCACGGATAGCTGCTGATCTTCAGGCAGAACCTCCAGTCCCTCCCGCAGCGTCGCTT
>JAUVRX010000025.1 GCA_030597375.1 Acidobacteriota bacterium | reverse complement strand
ATAGGACCTCGACTGCGGAAGCTCCTGACGGTGGTATTCGGACTGTTCGCGCTGCTGACCGTGAACGCAGCCTATCTGGTCGGTGTATCTCTCATGGAGTGGATCACCGGGGAGACCTTTCAGAACTGGTTCTACCTGGTGATGTTCCTCGCGCACCTCGCTCTCGGGCTGGCCCTCATCGTGCCAGTGATCGCTTTCGGGGCGATCCACCTTCGAAATACCCACAACCGGCCCAACCGGCGCGCCGTTTACGTCGGTTTCGGCCTCTTCGCCGTAGCCCTCGGGCTACTTGCCAGCGGCGTCGTCCTGACCCGCATCGAGGGAGTCATCGTCGTCAAGGATCCGGCGATTCGTACCGTCGCGTATTGGACCCACGTCCTGAGCCCGCTGGCGGTGGCCTGGCTGTTCATCCTGCATCGTCTGGCGGGCAAGAGGATCCGATGGAAGATCGGACTCCGGTGGGCTGCAGCAGCCGTGGGCTTCGCCGCAGTCATGGTGGTTGTCCAGGCTCAGGATCCGAGACGCTGGAACCAGGCGGGACCCGAGACCGGAGAGCAGTACTTCTTCCCCTCCCTGGCTCGCACCGCCAGCGGGGAGTTCATCCCACCGCGGGTCTTGATGAACGACCAGTACTGCAAGGAGTGCCACGAGGACAGCCACGAGACCTGGTCCGTGAGCGCCCACCGCTTCGCCTCCTTCAACAATCCCGTCTACTTCTTCTCGGTGCAGGAGACCCGTCAGGTTTCCATGCGGCGGGATGGATCCGTTCAGGCGGCGAGGTTCTGCGCCGGGTGCCACGACCCGGTGGTCTTTTTCGGCGGCAAGTTCGACGACCCGGATTTCGACGAGGTCAACGATCCGACCGGGCAGGCCGGTATCACTTGCACCTCCTGCCACGCCATTACCCATCTGAACAGCGTCCGTGGCAATGCCGATTACACGATCGAGGAGCCCATCCACTATCCCTTCGCATTCAGCGACAACCCGGCCCTGGGCTGGATCAACCGGCAACTGATCAAAGCCAAGCCCGAGTTCCACAAGAAGACCTTCTTGAAGCCCCTCCATCGCACCGCAGAGTTCTGTGGCGCCTGCCACAAAGTCCATATTCCGGTAGAGCTGAATGACTACAAATGGCTGCGAGGGCAGAATCACTACGACTCATTCCTGTTGAGCGGTGTGTCGGGACATGGCGTCGCCAGCTTCTACTATCCGGAGAAAGCCGAGCCCAACTGCAACGGGTGCCACATGGAATTGCTGGCTTCGGACCAGTTCAGCGCCCAGGATTTCGATCGCTCCGGGACCCTCGAGATCCACGACCACCAGTTTCCCAGCGCCAACACGGCCCTGCTGCAGATGCTCGATCAACCCGCCAGCGCCATCACACGGCACGCGGAGTTCAACGAAGGGGTCATGCGGGTGGACATCTTCGCAATCAAGGAGGGTGGCACCATCGACGGCAGGCTGACGGCACCCATCCGACCCGAGGTTCCCACTCTGCAACCAGGTCGAAGCTATCTCCTCGAGACGGTGATCCGCACCGTCGAAATGGGGCACCACTTCACCCAGGGCACGACGGATTCCAACGAAGTATGGCTCGATGTCACGGTCAAGAGCGGCGACCACATCCTCGGTCGGAGCGGAGGCCTGGAGGAGGACGGCGCGGTCGACCCGTGGTCCTACTTCGTCAACGCCTACGTTCTGGACCGCGACGGCCATCGAATCGACCGACGCAACGTGCAGGATGTCTTCGTGGCGCTGTACGACCATCAGATCCCTCCAGGGGCCGCTGATGTCGTGCACTTTCTGCTGCAGATCCCTCGAGACACACGACACCCCGTCACCGTGGAGGTCGCACTTCGCTACCGCAAGTTCGACACCGCCTTGATGCAGCTCATCGAAGGCGAGGACTACGTCAACGAGCTACCGGTGATGACCTTGGCCCGTGACAGCGTCACCTTCCCGGTCGCAGCCTCATCTCTCGCCACGCCGGCCGAGAACCCCGCTCCCGAGGTCCCTGAGTGGCAGCGGTGGAACGACTACGGCATCGGCCTGCTGAGGAAGGGCGGCAAGAGCAAGGGCGAGCTGCGACAAGCCGAGACAGCCTTCGAGAGGGTCGAAGCTCTGGGCCGCCCGGACGGGCCTCTCAATCTCGCCAGGGTCTACCTTGCTCAGGGCACAGTCCAGGATCGGGCGATTGCAGCTCTAGAGCGGGCGGCCGAGTTCGACCCCGCCGCCCCCGGATGGTCGGTGGCCTGGTTCACGGGCCTGGTGAACAAGCAAAACGGCTATCTCGACGAAGCCATCATCAACTTCGAGAGCATCCTTGCCCTCGACGACGAAGAGACCCGCCGCCGCGGTCTCGACTTCAGCCGCGATTACCGTCTACTGAACGAACTGGGTCAGACGCTGTTCGAGCGCGCCAAGCAGGAGCGTGGACCCAAGCGTCGAGCCGAGAGGCATAGGCGCCTCGCCGAGGCACGAGATGCCTTCCGCGCCACTCTCGAGTTGGACCCCGAGAACATCACGGCTCACTTCAACCTGGACTCGATCTACAAACAGCTCGGAGAGCCGGAGAAGGCAGCTGAACATTTCGACCTCTACCAGACCTACAGGCCCGATGACAACTCCCGCGACCGCGTCGTCACAGCACACAGGGCCGCCAATCCAGCCGCGGACCACGCGGCCGAAGCGATCGCCATCTACGACCTTCAGCGACCAGGGGCCTACCTCCTGGATCCCGTAACCCTCGAGGTGGGAGAGCCGACCCGGCGCCAGCCCGGCGGCACACCCTGAGCCTCATCGGAGAGGGTTCCCTAGCGAATCCCGAGCCCCCATGCCCACCCTTCCACCCAAAGCAGAGCTGCCTGACGACGAATCGTTGGTGCCTGCCGATGACAGAGTCATCGGCAGAGCCCTGCGCTGGTCGCTGGTAGCGCTGCTGATCATCGGAGCCCTGGTGAGCCTAGCAATCCTGGTGGCCCGCCGCCAGCCGCCGGCGCCACCGGAAACGATCCTTCAACAGCAAGTCCCTGAAGCTGTCAAGCCACCGGCCGAGGTACCGGACGTGCCCTTCACAGACATCACAGCCCAGGCCGGCATCGAGTTCGTCCACTTCAATGGGGCGACCGGGGAAAAGCTCTTGCCCGAGACCATGGGCAGCGGAGCGGCCTTCTTCGACTTCGACAATGACGACGATCCCGATCTGCTGCTGGTCAATTCCACTCTCTGGCCTCACTCACCGACGGTCGACCCACCTCCCACTCCGGCCCTCTATCGAAACGACGGCAACGGTGGCTTTCAGGACGTAACACTCGCCGCCGGACTCGGTTTCTCGATCTACGGGACCGGCGTTGCGGTTGGCGACTTCGACGCCGATGGTCGGGTCGACCTCTTCCTGACCGCCGTCGGTGAGAATCGTCTCTGGCGGAATCTAGGCGACCGGTTTGTCGACGTCACCAGGGCGGCCGGTGTGGGCGGCGACCCTGCGGAATGGAGCACCGGTGCTGCCTTCCTCGACTACGACAACGACAACGACCTCGATCTGATCGTTCTGAACTACGTCCACTGGTCGCGCCAGATCGACCTCGATGTCGACTACCAGTTGACCGGCGTAGGACGTGCCTACGGCCCCCCCACCAATTACGAAGGGACCTTCCCCTATCTCTACCGCAATAACGGCGATGGCACCTTTACCGATGTATCGGCACCAAGTGGTGTGCAGGTCCGCAACGAAGTCACCGGAGTGCCGGCAGGCAAGGGTCTCGGTCTTCTGCCCATCGATGCGGATACCGACGGTTGGATGGACCTGTTCATCGCCAATGATACGGTGCAGAACTTCTTCCTGCGGAATCTCGGTGACGGTACCTTCGAAGAGAGCGGCGCCTTCTGGGGGCTGGCCTACGGCCGCAACGGTGAGGCCACAGGCGCAATGGGCGTCGATGCTGCCTACTACCGGAACGACAGTGAGTTGGGGTTCGCCATCGGCAATTTCGCCAACGAGATGACCACCCTCTACATCTCGCAAGGCGACCCCTCTCTCTACGCCGACGAAGCCATCGGCGAGGGTGTCGGGGCTCCGAGCCGCCTCATGCTCAGCTTTGGCGTGCTGTTTCTGGATTACGACCTGGATGGGCGTCTCGATCTGCTGCAGACCAACGGCCACCTGGAGGGCGAGATCAACACCGTGGACCCCAGCCAGACCTACGAACAGACCCCGCAGCTATTCTGGAACGCCGGCCTCGACCGGCGTCAGACCTTCACTCCGGTGCCTCCGGAATCGGTTGGGGACCTGGCGACACCCATGGTTGGCCGCGGTAGTGCCACCGCAGATGTCGACGGCGACGGCGACCTCGACCTCCTGCTGACCCAGGTCGGTCGTCCCCCCCTACTCTTGAGGAACGACCAACAGCTCGGCAACCACTGGCTGCGGCTGAAGCTGGTCAGCTCGGGCAGCAACTGGCAGGCCATCGGTGCCCGTGTCGAGCTGCAGGCTGGAGGCACCACCCAAAGACGACAGGTCATGCCTACCCGCAGCTATCTCTCACAATCTGAGCTGCCGCTGACTTTCGGCCTCGGACAGACCGACCAGGTGGAGAGCCTGACTGTCTTCTGGCCCGATGGCACCGTTCAGGTGGTGTCCGAGATCGTCCTCGACACCCAGATGACGGTCGAAAAGCCCTAGGAGTCTGCGCGGCAGAAAGCTACCCTGCTGTGAAAGCGGTGTCGGCGGCCCAGATTCGCTCGGAGCCCCGGGGGCTGGCACTGACCTGCGACTGGCGGTATCCTTGACCGGTGACTGCAGGGGCCTACTGCCAGTGCTAGAATCCCGCACCTTGCCGAAGCACGGCTCGCTCCCGCTTCGGCGCCATCACGCAAACATCCTATTCATTCCTTGCCCCAAGGAGCTCTCCGATGCCTGATCGATTCCCCCAAGAAGTCGTCCTTCGCGACGGCAGGCGAGTCCTGATTCGCGCTTTCAACGACAACGACACCGACCAGCTCTTCGAGTTCTTCCAGCAGTTACCCATCGAAGTGCGTCGGACAGCTTGGGACAATATCGAGGACCGGAACCTGATCGAGAGTTGGGGACGCAACATCGACTACTCCAAAGTCTTCCCCCTGGTCGCAGCCAATGGTCACAGCATCGTCGCCGATGCGACACTCCACCGCCACGAGCGAGGGCCGCTGCGCCTGGTGGGACGGATCAAATGGCTCATCGATCCGGCCTACCGGGACCAGGGACTGGGATCCACGATGGTCAACAACCTCATCTCGATCGCCCGAGAGCATGGACTCCGACATCTGTCCTGCATGCCCATCGCCAAGCTCGAGCAGGAGGCCATTCGGACCTTGGTGGACCTGGGCTTCGAGCAGTTTCCGGTTCCCGGATACGGCACCGATCCCGATGGCAACCAATACGACATGGTCAAACTGGTTCTGAAGCTCTAGCCCGGATGAGTACCCTCTGCGGTTGCGTTACTGGCGGCAAAGAAAAAGCCCGGGCGGAGTCTGCAAGAGCAACCCCCGCCCAGGCTGATCGGTCGGTTCCCTCGAGGGACTTGCCCCCGAGGTAGCGAACCGGAGACTCAGGCCTTGGCAGCCGTCTTCGTTGTCTTGGTGGTGCGAGCCTGCGTCGTGCTCTTCTTGACGGGCTTGGCAGGAGTCAGACGATCCACCTGCTCTGTCAACTGCTCGACCCGCAGAGTGAGATCCTGGACCTGAGCCCGCGACGGCACTCCCATCTTCTGCAGCACACCCGAGACCTGCCGGTCCAGCTTCTCGGCCAACTCGTCAGTGCCGGACTCCAGATCGGCTTTGGTCTTGCTCAGACGCTTGCGACCCTTGTCCTCGACCAGACGGCCCCTCTTGACCAGTTGATCGAAGATCTCGGAGCTCTCCGCTTCAACCGTTGAGAGCGTGCCGAGACCTGCCAGCCAGAGCTTACGCGTGGATGAGAAGACTTCGTCCTGCAGCTTCTTGTAGCCAGTTGTCACCTGTGCTGTGTTCATCTCTGTAACTCCTCCTGCCATGGGCTCTCATCAGAGCCCTGTTTCTGTCTGTGAATGATGCCGCCGATCACGCTCGGCACTCCTTCGTTGCGAGAGCATTATGACGCAGCGCGGCAAGAAAGTCAAGATTCTTCCGCAGCGCGGCAAGAACACCGCGGACCCGGCCTGTCCAGGCTCGACCCATGGTCGAGATTCGCCTGAACTTTCAGTCTTCGAGATTCAGTCCTGGGAGTCACCGGAGCCACCGCCCAGGAGGGTGTCCAATCCGCTCCTGACCAGGTCGCCGGCCACGGCTGTGAGAGTCTGCCCCGTGCCTCGGTAGTGCACCGATCTTCGAAGCTGTGGGCTCATAGGCTAACATCGAATCAGTAGGTTGCAGAAGCGTGCACCTGATTCGGACTCGGCTAGCATAGGACTCCCGAGTCAATCCAGAAAGGATCGAGAAATGGGCAATACCTTCAAGATGCTAACGGTTGTCGGCACCTCGCCGGAATCCTACAAGGAAGCGATCGACAACGCTCTGTCCGATACTGCCGCGACCGTACGAAACCTCTCCTGGTTCGAGGTCAAGGAGTTCCGCGGCCGCATCGCCGATGGCAAAGTAGCCGAGTACCAAGCCAAGCTTCAGATCGGCTTCCGGGTCGAGGTCCCATGATTCGAGACAGGACCCGCCTGATAGGAGGGGGCATGGTCTCCCTGAGCTTGCGGGTTCCGATTTCGAGATTGCTGCCCGTCCTCGCGGTCGTGGGTTTTCTCGCGACCTCCCCGGGACTCGCCATGCCGATCCAATCCCTGAGCGACGAGACCGATCCCGGGAGATTTCTCTTCAGAGTGCACTGTATGAGCTGCCATGGCCCCGAGGGCCGCGGTGACGGGGCCATGCGTGAGGTGCTGACGGTATCGCCCACCGACCTGACGACGATCGCCAAGCGCAATAAGGGCAGCTTTCCCGCCCACCTGGTGATGGAGATCATCGACGGGCGACGGCCTCTTCCGGCCCATGGCGCACGCGAAATGCCCGTCTGGGGGATCACCTTCCAGACTCTCGACCTGGACACGAATCAGGAGCTCGAGGTCGAGCACCGGATCCGCGACCTGGTTCACTATCTCGAGTCGATCCAGGAGCCTCGAGAGGATTAGCTGGCGCCGGTGACCCATCGTCTCCCAGGCTGTCCCTCCACTCCCAACTGCGTCAGCAGCCAGGCTCGCGATCCTCGTCACCGAGTTCAACCCCTGAAGTTCTCCGGTGTCCCAGAGGAGGCCATGAACAGAGCCTCCCAGATCGCCCTGTCGATACCCGGAGCTCGGCTCGAGACCGCTACCGACACCTATTTTCACGCGCGAGTCGAGACCCGTTTGCTTCGATTCATCGACGATCTGGAGCTGCTGCTGGACTCCGAAGCCGGGCTCATCCACATTCGCTCGGCATCCCGTGTCGGCCACTGGGATCTGGGGGCCAACAGGCGCCGGGTCGAAAGGCTGAGACGGGAGTTCGAAGCCCAGACTCCGACAACGCCCTGAGTCGCACAGCTCAACCACCCCATTGCCACCCGCCCCGGCCGGCACAGGTCCGGCCGCTTCAATGCCCCAATACCCTGTGGCCTGGTCGGACCTCCATTCACAGACGGTCCAAGGTCGCGTACGAGGTCTCCAGCCGGGAGCCCAGGATCCCGGGGGGAGAGCCTCGTGCGTGGCCCAATACCACCAACGGCATGAGACTCAAGCCCTCATTGCCCCACTGCCCAAGACGGGAGGGCGGGCGGACAAATTGAGGTCAGTCTGTCGGGAAACCGGTGCGTCCGGAGCCGGTGAGGGGAAGATCATCCTGATCCCCGGCCGAGGATCCCCCAGAGAGCCGCGGTTCGATCTCGCTGAAATCCTCCCCGGGGTTGATGAACTGGTCCCGCTCGAATCTGTACTGGGTTTCGTAGAGCTTTCGGTAGCGGCCATCGGAGGCCAGCAACTCACTGTGCGTGCCCCGCTCCGCAATACGGCCCTCCTCCATGACGAGAATCTGATCCGCGCTGCGGATGGTGGAGAGCCGATGAGCGATGACGAAGGTGGTCCGACCGTGCTTGAGGGTCTTGAGCCCCTCCTGGATCAGGGCCTCGTTCTCGCTGTCCAGGCTCGAAGTGGCCTCGTCCAGGATGAGGATACGAGGGTTGGCGAGAATCGCTCGCGCGATGGCGACTCGTTGCCGCTGACCTCCTGACAACTTGATCCCGCGCTCCCCGATCACCGTGTCATAGCCGTCCTCGAACCCCCCTATGAACTCATCGCAGCGGGCCAGGCGCCCAGCCTCTTCGATGCTCTCGAGTGCAGCCCCGGGATGACCATAGGCGATGTTCTCGCCAATGGTCCCATCGAATAGGAACTCATCCTGGAGAACGACCGCCAGCTGCGATCTGTAGTCGCGAAGCGCGACTTGGCGCAAGTCGATTCCGTCAACGGTGATGCGTCCCTGTTGCGGAGCCCGAAAGGCCATCACCAAGCTGATGATCGTGCTCTTGCCGGCGCCACTCGAGCCCACCAGGGCTGTCGTGGTTCCGGACAGGGCTTCGAAGCTGATGTCGGTCAACACCGGCACTCCCGGCTTGTACTCGAAGCTGACGTTCTCGAAGATTATGTCGCCGCGTACCCGGTCGAGCTGCCGATGTCCAGCGAGTGTCTCCTCCTCCGTTTTCTCGAGGAGAACCTCTCGAATGCGATCCAGCCCGGCGAACGCGTCGGTGATCTGGGTGCCGATGTTGCTCATCTGCACCAGGGGAGTGACCAGCAGACCGGTGAACACCACGAACATGAAGATGTCGCCGATCGTCATGCGGCCGGCCAGAACCTCACGTGCACCGGCGATGCTCATGGTGATCCCGACCAGCCCGAACAGCAGGCTCGACAGGCTGCCTATCGCCGAGACGCCGATCATCGACCGAACGATATTGCGCAGGAGCTTGTGGGCTCCGTGAGCGAACGTGCGCTCCTCCCTCTTCTCCGCCGTGTAGGCCTTGACGACGCGAACTCCGTTGATGGACTCGGTCAGGCGTCCAGAGAGGTCGGCCATGAGCTTGCCTCGCTCACGGAAGATCGGGCGCAACCGGCTGAATCCGACCACCAGCACGATCCCGAAGATCACGATCAGGACCATAGTCAGGAGAGTCAGCCTCCAGTTCAACCACAACAGCACACCCAGAGCGATCGTCGCAGTGATCAAGCCCCCCAACAGCTGGACGAAGCCTGTGCCCACCAGATTGCGAATACCCTGGGCGTCGTTGATGATGCGGGAGATCAGCTCGCCGGTCTTGTTGTCCTCGAAGTAGGTCACGGGAAGACGACCCATATGGGCCTGCACCTGGCGTCGAAGATCGGTAATCGCCCGCTGACCGGTGACTCCCAGGATGACGGTCAGGGCGAAGTTGGTGCCGGCCTGGATGAGCGTCGCCACACCGGCAGCCAGCGCGATCCACAACAACAGTTCGCTGCGCTGCTTGCCAATGACCTCGTCGATGAGAATCTTGGTGCTGGCAGGCAGGACCATTCCAGCCAATCGGCTGACCAGGAGCAGTCCGAAGCCCAGAGCCAAACGCCCGCGCCGGGCCCACAAGAGCTCCCTGGACTCCTGCCAGACGTCGGTCCACGAGAGCTGGCGTTTTCGATCTTCGTCTTCAGGCATGCGGCCATACCCTATCGCACCGCCACCGCCACGAACCGCAGCGTCGGCCACGGAACCTCCCCCGACTCAGTACTGACACTGATATCCCGATCAGGGCTGGAACTCGAAGGACGAGCCCAGCTTGGCGGCGAAGCGGTCACGGATCCACGCAGGATCCCACCATTCGACCGGATTGACCGGCTGGCCACCGGCCAGGAGTGTGAAGTGGAGGTGGTCGCCACCCGCCAGGCCGGTCTCCCCTGAACGACCGATCACCTGGCCTCGCTCCACGGCCTGACCCTCTTCGACCGCGATGGACGAAAGATGACCGTACAGGCTCATCAATCCATAGCCATGGTCGATGACCACGGCATTGCCGTAGATTCCGAAGTATCGCGCCAAGACCACCAGCCCGCGGTTCGAGGCCTCGATCTCAGCCTGGCGCACGGAGGCCAGATCGAAGCCGAGATGGTCCTGCTGGTCGATCTCACGACCCTCGTAGAGATAGGTTCGGCGATCGGCGAACGAGGACATGACCTGGGCGTTCGACATCGGCAGAAAGGGCCGATTCCACAAGAACTCCTGGCGGGAGTCCTCGGCAAGCTCTATGAGTCGAGCCGCATTGCGTCTCCGAAGCTCACGATTGACCCAGAGATAGTTGTCCAGCAGATTGCCCTGATCCTCGACCCCCGGGGTGTTCCCCATGATGGCAGGCACGACCCTCTCCATGAACCGGTCGCTCACCTCGATGGTGTCCCGCCTGAAGGCCTTGGGAAAGTACTGGTCGACGAAACTCACCGTTGCCGTGTTGCCGACATCGTCGCTCGCCTCCAGCAGCAGGCGGTTGGAATCTTCGAGATCGAAAGGCACCGCAAAAAGGGCGAATCGTACGCCTGCCTCTCCATTGGGTAGTGGGAAACCAGGGAACCACCAATCGCCGACCCGGACGCCATCCTCGACAGCAGAAGCACCCACCGTGTAGACGATGACTCCGGCACCACCCTGGGCCACGTAGTGCTGCTGAGAGCGAACCATGATGGCCGGCGGGGTGAGACGGACCGGTAGGACAAGCTCGTCGATCTGGGGGTCGGGGCTACGCAGCCAGGTTCCCGCAGGCCAGGCACTGGCCCTGATCGTGGCTTCGCCAGTCTCGAGGTGCTCGAGGGTCTCGCTACCGACTTCGACCTCGATCTGCTCGTGCTCGGTCGCAGGGCCCCAGAACTTCCAGGCCGGGCGTGGTTCGTACTCCTGCTCTGCCAGGACCTCGACCCGATCTCCCTGCGCGAGTTCGACCTTCACCCGGGCCAGACCGCGGCTCGGCTCGCTCATCTGCACAACGATCGGGGTTCTACGACCGATGCCAGGCATCGCAGGCTCGATCTGGATCGACGGTCTGGATCCCACCCTGAAAGTCACCAGGGCTGCCATTCCCACAGCTATCAGGATGGCCAGCCAGAGCCATCGCTTTCCACGTCCACGGCGGTTTTCCGAGCTCATCACAAAACTCCTTGGCAAAAAGTCTTCAGACGGCTCTCGGTGCTCTCGAGAGACCGACGATAGTTCGCTGAAGGATATCGCAGGAGAGCTCGGAGCCGGGTCGGTCTACACGATGCGCTCACGAATCTTGGCGGAGAGGATGTCCATGCACCAGACCGTGGCGGCGATGAGCAGCACCAGGGTGCCGACCTCGCCCCACAGCCCGAGATCGACTCTCGGCTTCAAGATATAGCCGATACCTCCGCCACCCACGAAGCCGATGATCGTCGACATCCGCACATTGATGTCCCATCGATAGATCGTGAAGGAAAGAAAGGGCGGTATCACCTGGGGCACGACACCATATCGCAGGACCTGAAGCCAGGAGGCTCCAGTAGCAGTGATGGCATCCACCGGTCCGTGATCGATGTTCTCGACCTGCTCCGAGTAGAGCTTGATCAGCGCCGCCACCGAATGAACCCAGAGAGCCAGGACCCCGGCGAAGGGCCCGATTCCAACCCACGAGATGAAGATGAGCGCCCAGACCAACGGCTCGACGGCACGTGTGAAGTTCATACCGGCACGCACAACGGTGTAGGCAAGACGCAAGCCGAAGCTGTCGCGAGTCAGATTTCGAGCCGCCAGGAAAGAGAGGCAAAAAGCTATCGGGATTGCAAAAGCGGTAGCCATGAAGGCGAGGAAGATCGTCTGAACCAGGAGCACGAGGCCCTGATGCAGGACAGTGCTCGAAGGATGCACAAGACCGCGAACGATGTCGGCGGCTTTCGAGAACTGGGTCAGAAACGTGACCAGCTGCACCTCCGTGATGAGCCAGCCGGTGAAGATCGTCAGTTCGATCAGCAAGGCGGAGAACCAACCTCGCATCGTTTGAGTCCAGGCCAGGTGACCTTCCCGCTCGGGTACACCGAGGACCAGCGCCCGTCCTGGTGACGTGCCCAGAACGTTCGAGACCAGTCCCCAGAGAAGGGCCAGAAGGGCACCTCCGGCGACTGCCCAGCCGTAGTGCAGCAGATCGAGGACCTCTTCCGGCGTCACGAGGAGACCGGTCGGGCCCCGGCGCCCCGAGAAGGCAACCAGGAGAAACTCAACCATCAACAGGAAGAGCGTCAAGAGCAGCAGATCGATCACGAAAGCCTGGATCTGCCGCATCCGGTGACGCCAGGGTGATCGCTGCTGTCGCTGTAGCTCGGCGGAGGTCTCCATGCTTTCGCCTCAGTCGACTGCGGAGCCTGCCATGACCGCATCATCACCGTAGATCTGACGAAAGGTCACGGCGTCGAAACTCGTCGGCTCTCCCTCGTAAACCAGTCGGCCCTCGCGTAGAGCGACGACACGGGTGGCGTAACGCTCGATCAGGTCGATGTCGTGCAGGGTGCACAGGACCGTCATCCCTTCCTGCCGATTCAAGGCCTCGATATGTCGCATCACCGAGTGGCGCAAGGCCGGATCCAACGAGGCGACGGGCTCGTCCGCCAGCACGAGCCGGGGCTTCTGCATCAGTGCCCTGGCGATCGCAACTCTCTGCTGCTCTCCGCCTGACAGAGCGTCGGCGCGGCTGCTGCCGCGATCTCCCAGACCCACTCGCTCGAGAAAGGCCTGAGCCTTTGCCGTCTCTTCCTCGCTGAACCGCAGGAAGAGGCTCGGCAGCAGAGGGCTACGCCCCAGCGCTCCGGCAAGAACATTGCTGGTCACCGTCTGGCGTTTGACGAGATTGAACTGCTGGAAGATCATCGCGACGGCCGCACGCATCACTCGCAGGTCGGCGCCTTCGGTCGCCGTGATCTCCTCCCCGAAGATCCAGATCCGCCCCTCCGACGGGTCGATCAGGCGATTGAGACAACGCAGCAGCGTCGACTTGCCTGAACCCGACAGCCCGACGATCACCAGGAACTCACCCTGACGAACCGTGAGATCGATTCCCGAAAGGGCTCGCACGCCGTTCGGGAAGACCTTGGTGAGCCCCTCGACTCGTACGGCTTCGGCCGATTCAGTGGAACCGCCGTCGGCAACAGCGGGTATCCGGCTCAGGAGTCACCTCCGGTCTGCCGCTCTCGCTTCTCCAATTTCTCTTCCTCGGCCGCCAGCAGGCTGTCGGCGCCGATGCCGGCAGAGGCCAGTGCCTCCCGGAATCCATCGAAGGCCGAGTCGTCGATGGGGTCCGCAGCGACACCGGCCAGCAGAGCGAAGAGGGTCTCCTTGCCCTCCTCCGTGTCGAGGTATCGCGCCAGCGAGTCCGCGAACCGCTCCCAGACATGCTCAGGGAAGCCTCTTCGAACAGCACACAGGTCATTCGGAATCGGATCGGTCTTCCTCAGCACGCGAACCTCTCTGAGGAATGCGTCGCGGCGCTCGGCTTCCGGCATTCGCTTGAGCAGCAGGTAGCGGGCGTCACCGATGAAAAGCCCTTCGCTGCGCTGCTGCCGACTGGGAGGTGAGTAGAACGCCGAGCCGGCCACGGCTTTGCCATCCCACACCGCCTGCACGACATTCGGGTGACCGCCGGCATAGTAGACCCTGCCCAGAGACACCCCGTTGCGTTCCAGAAGCAGGCGGGGAAAGATGTGACCCGAGGCCGAGGTCTCGTCGGAGAACGCGAAGGAGCGACCTGTCAGATCCTGCAGCTGTCTGATGCCCGAATCCGTGCGGGCATAGACGCAACCATGGTAGACCTTGACGTTCTCGGAGACCGGCTCGTCGGTGGTGAAGATGATCCTGGTCTTCTCCAGGGTCCCAGGCCTCCGGTACTCGAGCTCCTTGCGCCCATCACCGACGAAGTCGAAGGGGCCCGAGTAGACGAACGAGCTCACCGCCGCGTCCGCCGCAGCAGGCGATGAGATCAACTGCTGGACTGAATCGGAGTCATTTTCGACCGGCACCTCTACCCAACCGGGAGCCTCTGCCGACAGTCTCGAGCGCAACCTGCTCGCCAATTCGGGATGCAGCGAACGCGGGAAGGCCACGCCTCTTCCGGCCAGGTCAGCCAGTCGAGACGGTTCCCCCTGGGCGTTGCGTACCACCACGATGGCATAGCTCTCCAGTGAGCGAACCACCTGCAACTTGGCTTCGGCTCCATAGCGGGAGTGGGCGATCACATACGCGAAGGCCGGCATCCACGCCACATCAGCCTGGCCCGAGCCCAGCGCCTGGATCACCGCCGCATAACTGGTAGGAACCTCGGAACGGAGAATCAGGCCGCTATCGCGGCGGATGAAACGAGCCAACTCGTCGCCCCTCTCCACCAGCGTTCCCTGTTCGACAGAGGGAACGAACAGCATACGGATCACGTTGACACCTGTGGCTTCGAGCCGCGCTCGACGATTCATGCCCCAGAGAAAGGCCAGGAACACGAGAACCAGCATCAGCCAGCCCATGCGGGCTCCCCAGAGGGCCTTCTTCCTGGTCTCGGTCATGGGTTGAGGAATCTCTTCACCGTCCAAGCGATGTCAAAAGGGGCGGTAGATCTGATCGTGGATCCTCAGGGCATAGCGGTCGGTCATTCCGGCCACCACGTCGATGACCTGATTCACCAGAGGCTCGTCGCGCTGGCGATAGCTCTCGGGCATCTCGTCCGGGTTCTCCAGAAAATGATCCACCAGATCTCTCAGGATCCGCACCGCTTTGTCCGCTTGTTTCCGTGATTCCGGACGCAAATATACCCTCTCGTACATGAACTCACGAAAGCCGTGCATCGCCGCCATCATCTCGGGTCTCATGGCAACCACGCCCTTTTCCAGAGACTCATCGATAACGGCCCGGATCATCCGCGATACCCATTCTCCACCCGGTTTTCCAAAAGCCTCCAGAGACTCCGATGGCAGACCCTTCTCGCTGACGATCTCGGCCCGAATGGCGTCCTGCATGTCATGCACGAGATAGGCGATGCGGTCTGCAAAGCGCAGGATCATGCCCTCAGGTGTGGCCGGCGGCGGATCCACCTTCCAGGTGTGCGCTCGGATCCCATCGATCACCTCCCACGTCAGGTTGAGAGGTTCCAGCACCTCGAACACCCTGACACTCTGTTCTGAGTGCAGCCACTCGCCATCCACGTAGGGACTCAAAGCCAACTCACCGTTGTGCCCGAACGGCGGGTGGCCGACCTCGTGGCCCAGGCAGACCGCCTCGACCAGAGGCTCGTTCAGCCCCAGCGCCAGAGCCAGAGCGCGACCGATCTGAGCCACCTGCAGGGTATGCGTCAATCGGGTGACCACATGATCGCCTTCCGGGTTGATGAATACCTGGGTTTTGTGCTTCAAGCGACGAAAGGCCTTCGAGTAGAGGATCCGATCTCGATCCCTCTCGAAACAGGTACGGAAGGCATCGGGCTCTTCGGACCGCTCGCGACCACGACTTTCCGACGACAGGGTTGCTGCCGGCGACAGTAGCTCGCGCTCGCGTTCCTCGCGCTTCTCCCGGCCGACTCCATGCAGTTCGTTCATTTCTCGCCACCGAGTGTAGTCCGATCTCGTGCGACTGCCAAGAAACCGCCGCCAGGGGCCTGTGCTACGCTGCGCTTCAGTTCCCGCCAACGACTCTCCGGCGCCCATGAACAGCTCGACGATCCTCGAACCCCCTGGCCGACAAGAGCTGGCAGAGGCCCGCTCTCGGGTAGGGCGCTACGCTCACAGGACTCCGGTCTTGACCTCGAGCCACTTCGACCGTCTCACCGGAGCGGAGCTCTACTTCAAGTGCGAGAACTTCCAGAAAGTGGGCGCCTTCAAGTTCCGTGGCGCCTGCAATGCGGTGTTCTCGCTGTCCTCGGACGAGCTGGAGCGGGGTGTGGTGGCCCACTCATCAGGCAATCACGCGCAGGCGCTGGCGTTGGCCGCCCGACTTCGCGGCACCCGAGCCACGATCGTCATGCCGGAGAACGCCTCTGCCATCAAGGTGGCGGCGGTCAGGGACTACGGCGCCGACGTGGTTTTCTGCCAACCGACCCAGGAGGCCCGTGAGGGAGAGACGGCTCGGATTGTCCAGGAGACCGGTGCCTCCCTGATCCATCCCTTCAACGACTCGCGCATCATCGCCGGTCAAAGCACGGCTGCACAGGAGCTGCTGGAAGAAGTCGCGGAGCTGGATCTGATCCTGGCGCCGGTCGGGGGCGGCGGCCTCTTGAGCGGTTGCGCGCTGGCGGCGCATTACAACTCTCCCCGCACGCGAGTCGTGGGTACCGAGCCGGCCGCCGCCGATGACGCGGCACGGTCTCTGGAGGCGGGCAGGATCCTCCCTGCCGTCCCACCTGCCACCATCGCGGACGGCCTGCTGACCTCTTTGGGCGAGCTCACGTTCGCGATTATCCGAGATCACGTCGAGCGGATCGTCACCGTGGATGAGAGCGCCATCATCGCGGCCATGAGATCGGTCTGGGAGAGGATGAAGATCATCATCGAGCCCTCTTCGGCCGTACCCGTGGCAGCGCTGTCGAGCGGCGACCTGGACGTCCGGGGTCGGCGGGTCGGCATCATCCTGTCCGGCGGTAACGTCGACCTCGATCGCCTACCCTGGCAGGCCTGAGAAGCTACAGATCCGACCAGAAGCCCAGCCGATACCCGAACCGCAGCACCACAGATCCCCGACAAGACCGGCAGCAAGCCACATCTCTACCCCTCGCCTCGGCCAGCCGCGGCAATTCCTTCCTCTTCGTCGACTCCGGACAGCAGAGCGAGACCCAGCACGAAGAGCACCAAGACCACTGCTATCCCTGCCCGCTGACTGTCGAAGGCTTCGGTCAGCACCCCCAGCAGGAACGGACCGAGAAAAGCCGTGAACTTGCCTGAAAACGCAAAGAAGCCGAAGAACTCGTTCTCTTTATCCGGTGGGACGACTCGCCCCATCAGCGAGCGGCTCGCCGATTGGTTGGGTCCAGCGAAGATCCCGAGCAGGATTCCCGCCACCCAGAACCAGGCCCGATTCGGAGCCCATACCGCCACGACGGTAGCGACGATGAGACCGATCACTGAGATCTGAAGTGTTCTCTTGCCGCCAAGCAGGTCGTCCAGGAATCCGAGGAAGTAGGCACCCAGGCCGGCCGTCAGGTTGAGAACGATGCCGAAGATCAGCATGTCCTTCATGTCGAAGCCGAAGGTCCCGGCCGCGTAGATCCCGCCGAAGGCGAACACCGTGACCAGGCCGTCGTTGTAGAGCAATCGCGCCACCAGAAATCGAAGAATCTGCTTGTACTCGCGAATCTCCCTGAAGGTCGCTGCGATCTGGCGCCTCGTCTGCTCCAGAATTTGGCCCGGCGCACTGATTTGCGAGCGGTCCTCCTTGACCCAGAGGAACATGGGAAGACTGAAGGCCGCGAACCAGACGGCCACCAGGAGATTGGTGGCTCGGATGTTCTCTCCCCCCTCTTTGGAGAATCCGAACCAGGGGACTTCGGGTCCCACGAGCGTCATCAGCGCCAGCGCCAGGGCAATCAACCCTCCGGCATACCCGACAGCCCAGCCGAAACCGGAGATCCTGCCGATGCGCTCGGGCGGTGCGATATCTGGCAGAAAGGCGTTGTAGAACACCATGCCCATCTCGAAACTGATATTCGCAACCACGAACCAGGTCAAGGCCCTCACTGTCTGTCCTGGCAGGGCAAAGTAGAGGGCCACGGTACCGATGATGCAGCCGGCGGTGGCCACCATCAGGAATGCCTTGCGGTAGCCCCCTCGATCGGCCAGGGCTCCCATGATGGGTGACAACAGCGCTACCACGATCGCAGTGATGGTCACACCTCGAGACCAGAGCGCCGTACCGTGAATCGGATCTGAGGCGATGGCCTGGGTGAAATAGGCAGCGTAGACGAAGGTCACCACCAGGGTGGTGAAGGGTGAGTTGGCGAAGTCGTATAGCGCCCAGGACCCTACTACGCGCCTGTCGGTGCTACTGGGCGACGTCACTCGGGCCTCCCGGTTGTGTCCCTGAGGTTCTCGTCTCGAGCCTCGAGAATCTCGATCCGATCGACCGCCTGGGGAACAATGCACAGGAACTCGAAGGGCGCCTCGTCGACCTCGTAGTAATGCGGTACCCCGGCGGGAATGTAGAGGACCTGATCGGCCGCGACCTCGTAGACTTCGTCGCCGATGCCCACCCTGGCCTTGCCACGGAGAACGTACTGCTCATGCTCCACCTGGTTCCTGTGCAGTGGCATGCCGCCACCCTCCCCCATGATGAAGCGCCGCAGGGTGAAATTCGGAGCGCCGTCGTCGGGCCCAAGCAGGATCTGCATCTCTGTTCTGGTGCCGGCCTCGACGGGATGGCGAGCAATGGATGCCACCTGCCTGACTGTCGGCCGCCTGATGCCATCGGAACGCGTCTTCTTCGAACCCTCCATCTTCGTCCTCCTTGGGCCCTCCCTGGACCCTTCTTGGGAGTTGCGAGAGAAGTGGCTGCTTTCTCTGGACCTGCCCGATTATAGATCGCACCGCACCCGGCTACTGACCTGTGACAAATTCCACCATCACCAAGGCAACATCCCTTACAATATTGACGAAGTCGAATCCATCGATCACTCGTAGCGTTGAGAATCCCATGCTGAAGGAACGGGCCAGGATCGTCGCCGGCAGCCTCCTTGCTGTCGACCTGCTGCTCGTCACCCTGGCCTTCTTCCTGGCTTTCTGGTTGCGCAGCCAGATCTTCCCGTCGTGGGGCCTGTCACCCACCCACCTCTATCCGCTGGAGCGGTATCTCCCACTCCTGCCGATCATCCTGGGAATCTGGTGGGCCCTGCTCCTCCGATCCAAGCTCTATCGCTCCCAGCGCACGGTCCTGATACAGGAGGAGGCCCGAGAGCTCCTTCGCATCTCGATCGTCAGTGCCCTTCTACTCATACTGATCATCTACGCCCTGCGTCTGGATGACCGGCTTCTGGGTGACGACAAGATCAGCCGGGTCTGGATTCTGCTGCAGTACGTACTGGCCACTTTCTTCCTGCTGTCCCGAATGATGACAGTCCGACTGCTGGCGCGGTATGTGCGCGAGCGAGGCTACAACTATCGAACCGTTCTCATTGTCGGCACCGGGAACACCGCCGCCAGGATCGCAGTCTCGATCGAGCAGCATGGTTACTGGGGCCTCAGGATTCTGGGGTTGGTGGCCGAAAGCAAGCAGACGGCTACCCCTGATGACATGCACTACCCGGTCCTCGGAGCCCTGGACGAGCTCCCAGAGCTGGTCGAGGAGAACGTCGTCGACGAGGTCATCTTCGCCCTCGATCACCAGCACCCGGCCCAGCTCGAGGGACTGCTGCTCGCTCTCGAGGAGCAGGGGGTGCGCTCGAGACTGACTCTCAATTTCCTGCCCCACACCGGGGCCAAGGTCGAAGTCGGAGCACTCGATGATCTGCCGGTACTGACCTACGACTACACGCCGGCCAGCGAGCTGCAGCTGTTGGGAAAACGATCGATGGATGTCGCCGTGGCGGCCATTATGCTGATGGTAGCGCTGCCTGCCATGCTCCTGATTGCCGGGCTGCTCAAGCTGGTCGGGGGCGGCCGGGTCTTGTTCACCCAGACTCGATGCGGCCTCAATGGCCGCCGCTTCACACTCTACAAGTTCCGCACCATGGTGCAGGACGCCGAAAGCCGACGGCAGGAGATTGCCCATCTCAACGAAATGAGCGGGCCGGTCTTCAAGGTCAAGCGAGACCCGCGCGTTACGCCCGTAGGCCGCTGGCTACGCCGGCTCAGTCTCGATGAGCTGCCGCAGTTATGGAACGTCCTCAAGGGTGACATGAGCCTCGTAGGACCGCGACCACCCGTGCCCCAGGAGGTCTCCCAATATCAGCGCTGGCAGCGACGGCGCCTCTCCATGCGGCCCGGCCTGACCTGCCTGTGGCAGGTCCAGGGCCGCAACGAGCTCGATTTCGACCGCTGGATCGAGCTCGACCTGGAGTACATCGACAGCTGGTCACCCCTGCTCGACATCAAGATCCTTCTCAAGACCATTCCTGTCGTCTTGAGTGGCAAAGGGGCTCATTGAGCTTCCGCTCTGAGCCCCGCGCGACGATTCCTCAAGAGTCCCCGTCCAGATAGCCGAGCGCTTCCAGCTGCTCACGGGTCTGCTGGTCGAGCTCCGGCGGTCGACCTGCCGTCTGGCCTTCGGCGAAAGCGTAGCTCTCGCCGATGATCTCATCCACCTTCTGCTGCAGCCTGAAGAGGACTTCCTGTCGTGCGCCGAGTCGATCCACCCACTCCTCAGGGTCGGTCGAGAGATCGAAGAGCTGCTCCTTCCGTTTCACCCGAATGTATTTCCACTCGCCGTCGCGCAGAGCGACGATT
>JAUVRX010000211.1 GCA_030597375.1 Acidobacteriota bacterium | reverse complement strand
TGCGATTCCCGGACATTCATGGGGACAAGGTGGTCTTCACCTATGGTGGTGACCTTTGGCTCGCTTCTGACTCGGGCGGCACGGCCTGGCGGCTGACCGCCCATCCCGGCCAGGAGCTTTTCGCCAAGTTCTCACCGGACGGCCAGTGGATCGCCTTCACCGGCCAGTACGACGGTGACGAGCAGGTCTACATCGTGCCGACGTCGGGAGGGACTCCACGGCAGCTCACCTTCTATCCCTCGCAGGGACCTCTGCCCCAACGGTGGGGTTACGACAATCAGGTCTACGACTGGTCGCCGGACGGCTCGGCAGTGCTCTTCCGCTCCGGGCGTTACGGTCACGGCCTGACCAACACAAGACTCTTCCTGGCGCCGGTAACGGGTGGCCTGGCCAAGCCTCTACCGATGCCCGAATCGGGGGCAGGCGCCTTGTCACCCGACGGTACGAGAGTCGTCTACTCGCCCCTGGTCCGGGACTTTCGGGCGTGGAAGCGGTACCAGGGCGGCTGGGCTCAGGAGCTCTATGTCTTCGACCTGACCTCTCACGACCTGGTACAGGTGACTGACGACCCGCGGGCCGACCGGGACCCCATGTGGATCGGCGACAAGATCTACTTCACCTCCGATCGCGATGGGAGAAACAACCTCTTCGCCTACGACACTCGCACCCAGGTCACCGAGCAATTGACCGAACAGGACTTGTGGGACATTCGATGGCCGGGTGACGACGGCGAGAGCCGCATCGTCTACGAGCTCGCCGGCGAGCTGCACGTCTACGACCTCCCGGCAGGCACCTCGACGCCGCTTGCCATCGACGTTCCGGATGACGGTCTCTGGAAGCGAGCCTCACGAATCGAAGTGAAAGATCTGATCGAGGGCTTCGCGCTCAGCCCTAAAGGGGAAAGAGCGCTGTTCGTAGCCCGGGGTGATGTCTTCACGGCGCCCATCGAGAAGGGCCCAACCCGGAACTTGACCCGGAGCTCCAACGCCCACGACAAGTGGGCCCGCTGGTCGCCCGATGGCACCAAGATCGCCTATATCTCGGACATCACCGGCGAAGAGGAGATCTTCCTCGTCGACCAGGATGGCACCGGCAAGCCCGAGCAGCTCACCGACAACGGCGCTGCCATGCGATATGCCTTGACCTGGTCGCCCGATGGTGAGCGCATTGCCTTCAGCGACAAGCACGGGAAGCTATACGTTGTCGACGTCTCGACCCGGGGAATCGTCGAGGTCGCGGACGATCCCGAAGGGATGATCTTCGACCACGACTGGTCGCCCAACGGTGGTCACCTGGCTTTCTCCATGGGGATCGTCAACGATTGGAATGTCGGCGGCACCTTCAGCTCGATCTACATCTGGAGTGTGGCGGACGGCCAGACCCGGAAGATCACCACGGACATGTTCAACGACTTCGAGCCGGTCTGGGATCCGAGCGGCGATTATCTCTACTACATGTCGGACCGCGCCTACGCGCCGCAAATCTCCTCCATTGAATGGAATTTCGCCACCGACCGCGAGACCTTCATCTATGCGCTCGCCCTTCGCAACGATGTGGAGCACCCGTTCGCGCCCGAAAGCGACGAGGTGACCGTGGGCGAGGACGACGAGGAGGAGGGCGAAGAGGAAGAGAACGGAGACGAGATCGAAGGATTCATCAGCATCGACTTCGAGGGCCTGGGCACTCGCGTCGCTCGAATCCCGGTGGAAGCCGACAACTACACCGGGCTCGATGCGGTCGAAGGAAACCTCGTCTATGTGCGCACCGGGCCCGGCTACTATGGCCGCAGCTCGGACATCAAGAACTCCCTTCAACTGTTTTCCTTCGAGAAACGAGAAGCCTCGACCCTGGCCGAGGACATCTCGGGCTACGCCCTGTCGCACGACGGCAAGAAGGTGCTGGTCAGGCACGACGACAGCTACAAGCTCTACGAGGTGGGCCCCGAAGGCAAGGACTCCGCCAAGAGTGTGTCCACCTCCGGACTGAAAGTCGATCGCGTTCCCGAGGAGGAGTGGGCGCAGATCTTCAACGAGGTCTGGCGTCGATACCGGGACTTCTTCTATGTCGACAACATGCACGGCTACGACTGGCAGGCCTTGAGGGCCCAGTACGAGCCCTGGCTGGCACACGTCGCCCATCGCTCGGATCTCAACTACCTCATCAGCGAGATGATCTCCGAGCTCGGGGTGGGACATGCCTACATTGCGGGGGGCGATTTCGAGATACCCGAGCGGCCTGGAGTGGCTCTGCCGGGCGCCGAGCTCGAGCTCGATGCGGCTTCGAATCGCTATCGCATCGCCAAGATCCTCCCGGGGCACAACGAGGAGGACGGCTATCGTTCTCCCCTGACCGAGATCGGCATCGATGTCGATGAAGGGGACTACATCCTGGCTATCGACGGCCAGGAGCTCCTTGGCGATACATCGCCCTATGAGCTCCTGCAACACAAGGCGGATCGCACCGTGGAGCTGACGGTCAGCAGCACCCCGTCGATGTCGGGCGCCCGCACGGTGTCCTACAAGCCGATCACACAGGAGCGTAGCCTGCGCTATCTCGCCATGCAGCTGGACAACCAGCGCCGGGTGGATGAGCTCAGTGGCGGCAGGTTGGGCTACATGCACCTGCCCGACATGGGGGCCAGCGGCATCCAGGAGTTCATCAAGTGGTACTACCCGCAGCTGCGCAAGGAAGGCCTGGTGATCGATGCCCGTGGCAACGGCGGCGGCAACGTCTCGGAGATGGTTGTCGAGAGACTGATGCGGCAACCCATCGGCACGCGATTCAGCCGCAATAGCAACTCTCCCGGAACCTATCCCGGACGGGCGAACCTGGGGCACCTGATTTGCCTGCTCGATGAGGACTCGGCCTCGGACGGCGACATGTTCCCGCACTTCTTCCGGGAAGCGGGTCTCGGCCTGCTGATCGGCAAGCGCTCCTGGGGAGGCGTGGTCGGCATCACGAATCGCGGCAATCTGATCGACGGTGGTGCTGTCAACGTGCCCGAATTCGGTCTCAACGACATGGAAGGCAATTGGATCCTCGAAGGCGTCGGCGTGGTACCCGACATCGAGGTGCACAACGACGCCAAGGCGCTCCTCGAGGGCCGGGATCCACAACTCGAGCGCGCGGTCGAAGAGCTCCTCAGAGCCATCGAGGCCGATCCCAGGAGCCTCCCGGAGCGGCCCGAGCCGCCGGTGAAGACCCCGTAGCTTCGGGCCTCGGTGCCCGCCCTTTCACCGACTTCCCGACCGGCGGTCTCCGGCCTTCGGGGGTACACTCTCGAGCATGAGTCATGATCTGCAACGCTGTGTCGACTTTCTGCAACAGATGATCCGCACCCTCAGCTTGCCCGGGCACGAGGGCGAGCTGGCCAGTCTCGTCGCCAACGAGATGCGTGACCTGGGCTACGACGAGGTCCGGATCGACGAGGTCGGCAACGTCCTGGGCCGCATCGAGGGCCGCGGCGAGGCCCCCGCCCTCATGTTCAACACCCATCTCGACCATGTGGACGTGGGAGATCCTGCCGGGTGGCCCCACCCACCCTTTGGCGGCGAGATCCACGACGATCGGGTCTGGGGAAGGGGAGCCGTGGACATCAAGGGGCCCATGGCTGCACAGGTCGTTGGCGTGGCTCGTCTCTTGAAAGACGAAAGACCCCCAGGTGATGTCTGGGTAACCGCGGTCGTGCAGGAGGAGATCGGCGGTGTCGGTGCCCGGCATCTGGCCAAGACACTGTCCATACCCATCGTCGTCGTCGGTGAGCCCAGCCACAACACCCTGCGGCGCGGACACCGCGGCCGCACAGAGTTGGTCGCTCACATCAGCGGTCGCAGCGTTCATGCCAGCGTTCCGGAGAGGGGCGTCAATCCCCTCTACGCCCTGGGTCTCTTCCTGGGAGGGCTCGAAACTCTCGAAATGCCGACCGACCCGGATCTGGGGCCCTCGACGGTGGCTCCCACACTCCTGCGCGCAGACCAGACCAGCGCCAATGTGGTGCCGGGCGAGGTGTGGCAGACCTGCGATTGGCGCAACATCCCGGGGCAGTCTGGCGAAGATGCCCGTCGCATGCTCGAGGAGGTGGCCGCTCGGGTACTGGGCGAGAACCCTGGCCACGCCGATTCTGAGATCGACATTACCGTCCCTGTCGTCGAGCGACGCACCTACACGGGCCTCGACCGTCCCATTCCCGGCGCCAACCCGGCCTACATTCTGCCTGCCGACCATCCAGCGATAGTGGCCGCCGAAGACATTTGCCGAGACGTGCTGAAGGAGGAGCGGCCGACGGGAGTCTGGCAGTTCGCCACGGATGGTGGCCACTTCGCCGAGGCTGGCATGGCGCCTGTGGGCTTCGGTCCGGGCGATGAGTTTCTGGCTCACACCGTCAACGAGCACATAGAGATCTCTGCACTCGAGGAGGCGATGGCGGTGAACGAAGCGTTGGCGCGAAGACTGGCGGCCGAGGCGAGCTAGTCGACAACAAACTGGCGCACGTGCTCGGGATCCATGGGCGGGGTCATCAGGGAGACTGCCACCATCGTTGTGATGTTGGCGGCCAGGCCCCAGACGCCCGGATGGATCTCCTGCCATTGAAGCTCCGGGAAGAGATTCCAGACCGTCGTTACCAGACAGCCGGCGGCCAGAGCGGCCAGAATTCCAGGTCTCGTGGCCCTGGGCCAGTAGAATGCTGCAACGAGAACCGGGAAGATCTGTGCAATGAAGCCGTAGGACAGCAGTAGCAAGGCCACTAGCGAGATCCTGGACACGACGGCGAAGTAGTAGGCCACGCCGCTAACGACGACGACCAGAATCCGGATGAGACGGGTCTGCTGGCTCGCGGTGAGATCGGGTCGGAACAACACGCGATAGAAGTCCCGCACCAGGATCGAACCGGCAGCGTGCACCAGCGCATCGCCGGTCGACATGGAGGCCGCCAGCGCTCCGGCACAGAAGAGACCGATGACCACCGCCGGTAGATCCAGGGACATGAGGATCGTGGGCAGGATGGCATCGGCGGGCTCTACCCCCGGAAACGACAGGATGCCGGCAAATCCAATGAACAGGATCGGAATCAGG
>JAUVRX010000137.1 GCA_030597375.1 Acidobacteriota bacterium | reverse complement strand
CGTTGGCCCCGCCCCCGGAGCCGGAGCCAACGCGTGCGCCCATTCCCACAGCCGCCAGCGAGACCGACACGGAGCACGGGCGCATTCGCTCTGCGCTCGAGGCCCACCAGTGGCGTCGTACCGAAGCAGCGGCGGCTCTGGGCATGAGCCGCACGACCCTGTGGCGCAAGATGCGCGAACACGGACTCCTGAAGTAACCCGGCTGCCTCACTGCCCCACTGCCCCGAGAGGTGCCAGCCGTTTTTAAAGGCGACGGTGCAACACCATGTTGCAGTTTCGTGTTTCATGCGAAACGTATCGTTGAAACATTTCGTTCACCTCGGCGGCTAAAGATCTCTCGGTTTAGCGTAACCCATTTATAATCAACATGTTACGCACTTGGCACGCGCCATGCTAATACGGTGGGGCTAGTAGGGATCAAGAGAAAGGAAGATTTCATGAAGAACTTCGTCATTCTGGGAGCAGGTACGGCGGGTACTACCGTCGCCAACATGCTCCGTAAGAAGTTGCCCTCCGATTGGTCGCTGAAGATCATCGACCCGGACACCGA
The DNA here is from genome assembly GCA_030597375.1 of Acidobacteriota bacterium. Classification (GTDB taxonomy): domain Bacteria; phylum Acidobacteriota; class Thermoanaerobaculia; order Multivoradales; family JAHEKO01; genus JAUVRX01. The sequence continues at coordinate 6,926 of JAUVRX010000137.1, read as the reverse complement.
GCATCTGTTTCAGCCCGACCTCATCTTCATCCCATTCGAGATGCAGACTCCGGAAAAGACCATCCGACCCCGGAAGAACACGCTCGGCAAGGGGATCGAGTGGATCCAGCGCCAGGTCCAGCAGGTCGATACCGACAACAATCAGGTGATTCTCGATGGCGACGAGAAGGTCTCTTACGACCTCCTCGTGATCGCCACCGGGTCCCACATCCACCCGGAGGAGACCCCTGGCCTGCTGGGTGAAGAGTGGCAGAAGAGCATATTCGACTTCTATACCCTGGAAGGCTCGATCGCGATGCGCGACGCCCTGAAGAAATTCACCGGCGGCCGGGTGGTGGTCAACACCGTCGAGATGCCCATCAAGTGCCCCGTTGCGCCCCTCGAGATCACCTTCCTGGCAGAGTCGTTCTTCACCAATAAGGGCATCCGGGACAACGTCGAACTGACCTACGTCACGCCCCTCGACGGCGCTTTCACCAAACCCATCGCCTCGAAGGCTCTGGGCGGCATCCTCGACGATCGCGGCATCAAGGTCGAGGCCGAGTTCAATGCCGGCGAGGTGGATGTCGATCGCAAGGTCCTGCTCTCCTACGACGAGCGTGAGATACCGTTCGACATGCTGATCACCATCCCCACCCACATGGGCGCCCAGTTCATCGGCGATTCCGGACTCGGGGACGATCTGGCCTTCATCCCGACGCACCGGCACAGCCTGATCGCCAACAACCACGACAACATCTTCGTGCTCGGCGACGCCACGGACCTGCCGACCTCGAAGGCCGGCTCGGTAGCCCATTTCCAGGCCGAGGTGGTGGTCGACAACGTTCTCCACCTCATCCGGGGTGAGAGCCCCAAGGCGGTCTTCGACGGCCACGCCAACTGCTTCATCGAGAGCGGCTACGGCCGGGCCATGCTCATCGACTTCAACTACGAGCAGGAGCCGCTGCCAGGCGTCTACCCTCTGCCGACGGTAGGCCCCTTCCCGCTGCTGAAGGAAAGCAAATTCAATCACTGGGGCAAGCTCATGTTCCGGCATGTCTATTGGCACGCTCTGCTGCCCGGCCATCCGATTCCGGTACCGAATCAGATGTCGATGGTCGGCAAGAAGCGGCCAGACAAGCTCGCTGCCGATGCATAGCAAGCCTCTCGAGATGTCCAGAATCATCGTCAATCGAACTGAGCGAATCATCAGAATCCACTCCGTAGAAAAGGAGGCAACACCATGCCAGTAGTCGAATACGCCGGAGAGACCATCGAAGTCAACGACGAGGGCTTTCTGGTCGACAGCAATCAATGGACACCGACGGTGGCCGAGGCGATCGCCAAGGAAGTCGGCATCGACGAGCTCACCGACCAGCACTGGAAGGTCATCACCTTCTGCCGCGAGGATGCGGCCAAGCAGGGAACGCCCCCGGGACTGCGTCGCATCTCCAAGAACTCGGGCGTCAACATGAAGGACCTCTATCAGCTCTTCCCGAAGGGCCCCGGCAAGCTGGCCGCCAAGGTGTCCGGCCTGCCCAAGCCCCAGGGTTGCATTTGAGGAATTCACCAAAGTCAACGAAGCCCTTAATCGATCCAGCGATCGAGATTGAAATCAAAACAGGAATGAGAGACCACCCATGACGACAACGACAATGGACGAGGCCGTGACCAGTGGACAGCCCACGGTGGCGGCGACTGACACCGAACGAAAACCGATAGAGAGAGTCAGCATCATCTGCTCGAAGGGCACCCTCGACATGGCCTATCCCGGCCTGGTGATGGCCAATGGAGCCCGCATGATGGGCATCGAGGCCATGGTGTTCTTCACCTTCTGGGGACTCGACATCATTACCGAGAAGAAGATCGACAACCTGCACGTCGCGACTGTCGGCAATCCTTCCATGCCCATGCCCACCATGGTCGGCGGGCTGCCGGGAATGGAGGCCATGGCCAGCAAGATGATGAAGAAGCAGCTGGCCGACCTCGAGCTCCCGCCGGTGCGGGCATTCATCGAGATCCTCTCCGCCCGCGGCGCCGAGCTCTATGCCTGTCGCATGGCGATGGGCATGTTCAAGCTGGAGGAGAAGGACCTGGTGCCGCAGGTCGACGAGGTCCTGACGGTGATGGACTTCTATGACAAGAGCGCCGGAGCCCAGATCATCTTCATCTGATCCCGTTGCCCTGATTGGGATCTTCCCAACTCATCGAGCACCGGATTTCTCAGGAGACCGACATGTACACGCGAATCAGTCGAGCCTGGCCGCTACTCTTGCTGGCCATGGCTCTGGTGGTCCCGGCTCAACTGCCAGCCACCAACGGAATGTATCTCACCGCCTATGGAGCAGAGACCCTGGGTCGCGGTGGCGCCAATCTAGCCATCTCGGACCGGACCCTGGCGATCAACTTCAACCCGGCCGGCATCTCCCAGCTCCAGGGGAATCACTTTTCGGCCAACCTCGCTGTCATGGCTCCATCGATGACCTTCCAGAACATGGTCAACCCATCTCCCATCAACGCCGAGAGCAGCTACTTTCCGCTGCCCTCCTTCGCCTATGTGCGGGCCGGCAAGGAGTCGCCGTGGTCCTGGGGAATCGCCATGATCGCCCAGGGCGGCATGGGTGCCACGTTCAAGAACACGAACACCTTCTTCGGCACCGTGGACAAAACCGACAGTGAGGTGCGCTTCGGAACCCTCGTGCCTACCGTCTCGTACGCCATCAACGAAGACATGTCGATTGGACTTGCGGCCAACGTCGGTTACGCGGATGTAGCGTTCGCGTTCTACCCCGAGACCTCGTTCTTCAACACAGAGAACCCGGCCTTCAGCTTCCCCGGAGTCGAGATGGACCCGGCTGGTGGTCTGCAGTACAACTTCCGCCTGGGATGGCTGTGGCGCGCGACGCCGAAGTTCTCGGTCGGCCTCATCTACCAGACCGAGACCCAGAGCGACTTCACCGGAGGGGATCTGACGGTCAACTACACCGGCTTTCCGTTCATCGGACAGAAAGTCGGATACGAGGCCGATGTGGACGGCTTCACCTTCGCGGCCCAGGCCGGTGTCGGCTTCGCCCTGCGCCCCAACGACCGATGGCTGCTGGCCCTCGATATCAAGAAGTACTACTGGGACGACGCCATCGACACCATCCTGGTAACGGGCAAGAACCCGGACACACCTCTACCCCCACCGTTCGACCAAGTAATGATGCCTTTCGTCTTCAACTGGGGGGATCAATGGGTCTACGCACTCGGCGCTGACTACCGGGTCAACGAGACGCTGACTCTCAGGGCTGGCTACAACTACGGCGAGAACCCGGTACCGGATGACACCCTGAACCCGCTGTTTCCCGCCATCGTCGAAGACCACGTCTCCTTCGGCTTCAGCTACCTCGCGAAGAGTCTGACCTATGAGTTCGGCATCGAGCACGCTTTCGAGGCTTCACAGACGAACAACAACCTCAATCCCCAGGTGAACCCCTTCGGTCCCGGATCGACAGTCGAGCACAGCCAGTGGACCGTCGCTTTTGGTGTGTCGTGGGCCTGGGCCAGGAAATGACGATAAGCGGGAGCCATCGAGGCTCCCTCGAGGAGATCGAGATCATGAAGAAACTCTGGATTATGGCTGGTATCAGCGCCATGGCGGTGGCAGCGCAGTTGATCCCCGCCGGCACGGCCTACGCCACCAAAGCCATCGCCAACCAGGAAGATGCCGCGTGCACCGTCTGTCATGACAAGCCCGGCAGCAAACTGATGACCGACAAGGGTAAGTACTTCGAGCTCATGGGCTCGTTCGACGGCTACGACCAGGTGACGGCCAGCTTCGGCAAGTGCACGGCCTGCCATGTGCGCAAGCCTGGATCTGCCAAGCTGACCAAGCAGGGCAAGCAGTACAAGTCGCTCGCTACCAACATGGAGGGCCTGCGAGAGTACCTCATGGAGCCGCACCCCACACCGCCGCCGGCGGAGCCGGAGCAGCCCGACAACGACGACTGATCGGAAGGGGTGTAACCGCTAGCTCCTGGCGGCCCGAGGTCTTGCGACCTCGGGCCGTTTTGGATTCAAGGAGAGGGAGCCGACTCGAAACGAGATCGTTGCCCGGCTCAACTGGCCGCCGCCTCGTCGTCGTCGTAGGCTTCCGACAGCGCGCAGATGTTCTTGCCCAGCTCGAGCTCCGAGGCCTTCGCCTCACCGACTTCGACCAGGCCCGCGTTGACCCGCTTGATCTCGATGTATTCCTCCGGGAACTTCGGCAGACTTTCGAGGATGTAGGTGACGAACTCCTCCTCACTCTTCTGAGCCATCAACAGCCCATCGTTGACCTTCTTCAGGTCTCCAAGAGACTCCGCGAAGAGGCCGTCCCCATTCTCCTCGTTGAGAGTGGCGAAGTGCGCCGGCAGGACAACCACATCCTCCGACAAGCCCAGGAGCCTGCGGAGAGAGTGGTAGTGGATCGGGGCCCAGGTGTCCCCGTGCCCACCCAGATCCGGCCTGGCGATCGACCTGATGAAGATGCTGTCGCCAGTGAACAAGAACCTACCGTCCAACAGGTACGCCAGATTGCCCAGCGTATGACCCGGTATGTGAAATGCGTGGATCGTGCAGTCGCCCACTTTGAACTCCTGCTCGTCACGCACGAACACGTACGGAATCTTGGCCGGCAACACGTCGATGGGGTGAATGCCGTCATAGGGGTGGAGGTAATAGGGAGCACCCGTCTGCTCGGCGAGCGCGGGGCCTCCACTGATGTGATCCGCGTGTCCGTGGGTGTCCAGAACCAGGACGATCTCGAGCCCCTTCTCGGCCACCAGGTCCCGATAGTGCTGCTCGTGTCGCAACGGGTCGATCACCGCCGCCTGGCCTCGACTGCCGACGACGTAGCTCAAGCACCCCCGCGCCGGACGACTGATCTGGTAGACGCTGCGATGCTCCGTCTCCTCGATCGCCCGCACGTGATAATAGTCACCCCAGGCCTTGGTGCCCCCGGCCATGTTGACGGCGTCCAGACCGAGTCGCCGCATGGCCTCGGCAACGTACTCCGAAGTGTCCCCTTTGGCGCAGACGGCCAGAATCGGCATGTCCTTGGGCAGCTTGTCCAGCCAGCTGCCCTCGAGAAAATCGACGAAGGTGTCGACCACATCGTCGTGCTCGTCGACCTCGAGCATCTCGTAGTAGGGCACATTGACCATGGGGATCTTCTTCTTTCCCTCGATCTTCCAGCTCTCGTACTCGTCTTCGTTCCGGACGTCGAAGATGAACAGGTCGTCTTTCCGCTCCAGGTGCTGCAGGAGCTGCGCTGGTTGCCACTCCGTGCTCGAGGTGTCGGCTGTCGTCACTTTCTCTTCCCTTTCAGCGGCTTTGCTTCCCAGCAAACCCGGCATCGGCTCACCGGGCCATGCCCGTTCTCCCTGCTACCAGTGAATCAAGGTCACTTGACAATACCACCAGGGGTATCCTAGATTCAACGCAGCTCTTGCATTTGCAGCGAGGTGCATCTTCCTGGGATTCGGCAGCCGTATCTGCGGCAGAAGAGGACACCGCTCATGAGTGAAGTGCACTACGACGAGACTCTCGACACCAAAGGCCTGAACTGCCCCATGCCCGTAGTCAAGGCTCGCAAGAAGATCGGCGAGTTGGCCCCTGGGCAGGTGCTCAGGATCATCAGCACCGATCGCGGCTCCATCAAGGACTTTCAGGGCTGGGCCAAGATCGGCAAGAACCTCGAGCTTCTGGGACAGGAGACCGTCGACGAGGACGGCACCGAGCTTTACCTCCATTTCATCCAGAAGACCAGCTGAAGGAGCGTCAAGATGTCGGTAAGTGATGTAACGACCCCGAGCGGGAAAGTCGATATGAACGAACTGCTAGAACGGCTTTCAGCCGTCGAGCAGCGTGTGGAGACTCTGGAGGAGTCACAGCCTGATGACATGGTCGCCTTGATTGTGTTCTCCGGCGAGCTGGATCGCGTTCTGGCTGCCTTCGTGATCGCCACTGGCGCCGCGGCCCTCGGTCAAGAAGTGAGCATGTTCTTCACCTTCTGGGGCCTGAGCGTCCTCAAGCAGGGGCGCACCCTGGCCGGCAAGGGCCTGTTCGAGAAGATGATGACCGTCATGAGCCCGAACAACTCCACGGACCTGCCGGTCTCCAAGATGAACTACTTCGGAGTCGGCGCCAAGATGCTGCGCCAGATGATGAAGGACAGCGGCGTCTCCTCACTCGAGGAGATGATGGCGATGTGCAAGGAGATGGGCGTCAAGATGCTCGCCTGCGAAATGTCCAAGGACGTGATGGGAATCCGGGATGAGGAGCTCATGGACGGTCTCGAGCCGGCCGGTGTGGCCGCCTTCCTGGGCGAGTCCCTGAGGTCCAGAACGAATCTCTTTATCTGACGCGCCAGGAAGGAGAACCATGGGTTCTGTAGCACCAGTCAAGGCAGTCGTACCGATCGAGGACAAGAAGCGCCTTCTGGCCCGCCTGGCACGCGTCGAAGGACAACTCCGCGGCATTCAGAAGATGATCTCCGAGGACGAGGACTGCGAGCGCATCGCCCAGCAGCTCGCTGCGGCTCGAGGTGCGCTGAGCAAGGCCTTCAGCGATCAGATCTCCTGCGCAGTCTCGCGCCGGCTTGCCGGTCATGCCTGTGACACTCCCGAGATTCGTCAGGAGGTTGCGGAGGTGCTGAGCCTCCTGACGCGCTACGGCTGATCGAGACTCGAAATCACGGCAGCCGCCTCAATCCCCAAGGCCCCACTGCCTCTACGCTTCCAGAGGGCGGAAACCCTCGCCACGCACATCCTGAGCGGCACTGATAACGACGAAGGCGTTCGGATCGGCCTGGTGCACGATCTCCTTGAGTGACTCCACCTGCCGGCTACGTACCACGCACATGAGTATGCCATGTTCCTTGCCGCTGTACATGCCTTGTCCCCGGATGAGGGTGACTCCCCTGT
>JAUVRX010000002.1 GCA_030597375.1 Acidobacteriota bacterium | reverse complement strand
GGGCGGTCGACCCGTCACCACCGCCACCTCGTAGCCGCGATCGACCCAGGCGGCAAGGGCTTCGACCGCCCCCTCCATGGGCTCGATCTCGGCCAGAATCTCGGGCCGATGCACCGACTTCATGAACTCGTCAAGGCTCTCGGGCGCCAGCCCCAGAGAGACTCCCAGATCGAAGGATTCAATCTCTTCGAGATCGACCTTCCTACCGTACTCCTGCTCGAAAACCCTGGCGAACATCCGAGCCGTCTGGCCGAGAACATCGTCGATGTCGACATAAATGCGGCCGGCAGTCGTCAAATCTCTTCTCCTCTCTCGAACCCCATTCTGATCACCACCCGCAGCTTCCTCAACCGGCCAGCTCCGAATACCGAAAGCAGCTGACCACGTGGTCGTTCACCATTCCGGCAGCCTGCATGTAGGCATAGGAGATGGTAGTACCCACGAAGTTGAAGCCCCTCTGCTTGAGATCCTCGCTCATGGCATCCGATTGAGGGGTGCTGGCTGGAATCTGATCCATCGTCACCCAGCGGTTGATCCGAGGTCGGCCGTCGACGAACTGCCAGATATAGTCATCGAAGCTGCCGAATTCGCCCTGCACCTCCAGGAAAGCCCGCGCGTTCCGGATCGCCGACTGGATCTTGAGTCGGTTGCGGATGATGCCAGGATCGGCAAGTAGCTCTGCGACCTTGGTATCACCATAGGTGGCTACGATTTCGGGCCGGAACCCATCGAAGACCTCCCTGTAGCGTGCCCTTTTCTTCAAGACAGTAGCCCAGGAGAGCCCGGCCTGGGCACCATCCAAGACCAGGAATTCGAAGTGCTTGCGGTCGTCATGCACCGGCACCCCCCACTCCTGGTCGTGATAGTCGACCATCAGCGGATCGCTGCCGGGCCAGTCACATCGGTTCACCATTCTTTCGACCTCTCCTCTCTGTCGAGCCTACCGGCACGGCTCAACCGGTCAGGGCCCGCTCGAAATCAGCGATCAGCTCCTCCGCATCCTCGATTCCCACCGATACCCGAACCAGATCGTCGGTGATACCCAGTTGGTCTCGCTCTGCCTGTTCGAGACCCAGGTGCGAGCTCCGCGCCGGACGGACGACCAGGGACTCCACACCTCCCAGACTGGCGGCGTGAATCGCCAGGGTCACCCGTTCCAGAAAACGCTCGGCCAACCCGGCGTTCAGCAGGTAGAACGAGAGCATGCCTCCAAAGCCCGAGAAGAGTCGACGAGCGTAGCGATGGCCCGGACTGGACGCGAGACCGGGGTAGTTGACCTGTCGGACCGAGGGCTGATCTTCGAGGAACCGAGCCAGCCTGGCAGCCGTGTCGTTCTGCCTGTCGACCCGCAGAGCAAGGGTCTTGAGACCCCGCTCCAGGAGAAAGCAGGTATTGGGGTCGAGCGATCCGCCTAGATGAAGCAACAGATGGCGCACCCGATCCACCGCATCGGCGGAGCCGATCACCACCCCTGCAACCAGATCGCTGTGCCCATTCAGGTATTTGGTGGCACTGTGAACCACCAGGTCGAACCCCAATTCGAACGGTCGAAAATTCACCGGTGTCGCAAAGGTGTTGTCGATCACCGACACCAGACCGTGGCCGCGAGCGAAGGCCACAACGGCTTCCAGATCACCGACTTCCATCAGAGGATTCGAGATGGCCTCCACGAAGATCAACCTGGTTTGCGGAGTCAGGGCCCGTTCCCACGAGCGGGCGCCCTCCGGATCAGCGACATCGATCGAGGTGTGGGTGATGCCGAGCCTGGACGCATCCTGATCGAGAAAGCTCTGGGTCCCGCCGTAGAGCGTGCGCTGCGTCAGAAGGTGCTCACCACTCCGCACATGGGACAGGATCGCGGTGGAGATGGCCGCCATGCCGCTGGCCGTCAGAAGAGAAGACTCGGCCGATTCGGCAGCCGCCAGACGGGCCTGGAGAGTGTGGTGGTTCGGCGAGTTGCTCAAACGGATGTAACGCACCGCGTCGTAGGTGGCCTCCTCGCCCATCAGGTAGTTCGCCGACTGGAAGATAGGGGTCACGACGGCCCCCTCGATATGAGGCTGCGGCCTTCCTGCGTGCAGCAGGTTGGTGTCCAGAGTCCTGAACTTCATCGAGTAATCCAACATGGGATCATCCTCCTCGAGACATCGTTGTCAACGCCCAGATCCGATGGGAGAGGCACAGGCTACCACCCCCGCACTCCTCGGAACGCGTGCTAGCATCGCCCGGCCCATCTCCGCCAGGACCCGACACTTCCGGCTGCGAAATCTCACCGACCATGCTCCTGACCGCTCACCGGCTATCACTGCTTCCCATATGCCTCGCTACCCTGTCGGTGACACTCGTCGGCTGTAGCGACCACCCCCCGACTTCAGACAGGATCTGGCTGGACTTCTCTCGAGAGGTGTGGCACCAAAGCGGCAACGTCACCACCGACCTGATCTCCGCTCCCCGAAGATCAGGCCTCGCGAGGCTCGGCTATGGATGGCACCAGGTGCATGCCGACGATCCCGCTCGAGCCGCCTTCGAGATGCACGAACAGGTTGCTCGGCTCTTCTTCTTCTCGGCCGATGGAGACACCGAAGCACTCGAGATCGAGATCTCGGCGGTCGGCAAAGGGCCGCTCAAGCAGACCCCCCTGGCATTGAGCCTGAACGGTAGACCCATGACCGGCCTGCCTCTGACCCGAAAGTGGCAGCGTCATCGAGTCGAGATTCCCGGCGGCAGCATCCGCACGGGACGCAACCTTCTGGAGCTTCGATTTCCACGGCCCGACAAGGCTCCAAGATGGCGCCACGGCCTGAGACCCAGGGTCCGCGATCTGAGATTCTTCGCGGCCAACCATCGGGCCTTGTGGCCGCAGCGACCCACCGACATCTCGCTGGTCCGCGATCCGGATTCCCTGTCCGATCTCAGCACCATTCAGATGCCCTCGCCGGGCTGGCTCGCGGTTGTCACCGATCTCCCCGAGCGTGCCCGCCTGAGGGCCCGCTTCCAGGTTCAGCGCCCACCCGGTGCAGACATCGAGCCCGTCCTGGTCTACGCGACACTTCTGGACGAGGAGCTCCGCAAGCACACTATCGCCCAGGAACGGGTTACCGATGCCCACGGCGACCACGACTTCGACATCGATCTCAGTGCGTGGCAGGGGCAGATGGTTCGTCTCCAATTGGGCGTCGGCGGACCGGGGAACGCCCTGGTCTCCTGGCGCTGGGCGGTCGTAGAAGGTCCACCTGGCCAGACTCGAGCGCTCGACATCGAGCCGATTCGTCGACTGCAGGCACCTTCTTCGGGCCGGCTGGGGCGTCCTGATGTCCTGGTCATCATGCTCGACGCGGCACGCGCCGACGCCTTCTCTGCCTTCGGTGGTGACCGTCCGACTCCCGCCACCGAGCGCCTCACCTCGGACGGCACCCGTTTCGGAGAGGCACTCGCCACCTCGTCCTGGACCGGCCAGTCCGTGTCGTCGATCCTTACCGGTTTGCTCCCGGACACCCTGGGTGTCGGTCCCTGGGGAAGTCGGCTGCCTGCAGGGATCGAGACCATCGCCGAGCTGCTGGCAAAGGTCGGATACCGCACGGTGCTGTGGACCCAACACCCTTTCTACAAGCAACAGGCTGATCTGAAACGGGGGTTTCAGGAGTTCTACCGCCCGGGCTTTCAGGACTACAGAGCCCTGCCATCGCAAGAGCAGCTGTTTTCCCAGACGGCCCCGACGTTCGCCTTCGTGCATCTGATGCCCCCCCACACCCCCTACACCCCTCCACCTCCACACCGAGGCCGTTACAGCTCCTGGTACACAGGTCCGATCGAGCCGGATGCGGTTTTCCTCAACAGTTTCCCGAAGCGGCGCGATCCCGGGGAGCTCACCGAGGAGGACCGCCGCTACATTCGGGATCGCTACGACGAGAATGCCGCCTGCGCCGACGCACAGGTCGGCAGCCTGCTGTCAATGCTCGACGCCGCGGGGCGCTACGACGACAGCCTGATCATCCTGTTGTCGGATCATGGCGAAGCCTTCCTGGAACATGGTCGCTTCCTCCACTCTCGCATGCTCCACCGAGAGTTCCTCCACGTGCCCCTGGTCATCAAGTGGCCAGGCAGGGTGCTTGGCTTCGAGGCTCTGGTGATGGAGCCAGTCAGCCTGGTCGATATCGTTCCGACCCTGGTCGACGGTCTCGCCCTACCCGAAAGGAAGGGTGGCTTCCAGGGCCGAAGCTTGCTGCCCATCGTCTTCGAATCGGCGAGTCGCCAGGAGGCACTGTCGGCGACCACGCGAGGCACAGCCAGCTACCGGCAGCCGCCCCGGCCCCAGCAGATGCTCCAGACAGGTCCATGGAAGATCCTCTTCGATCCTCTCACGGACCAGAGTCGGCTCTATCAGATCGAGAACGATCCAGCTGAGACCCAGGATCTTTCAGGAGAGCTGCCGATGCGCGCTCTGCTCCTGCGCCAGATGCTGCAACGTCAGGTCGCTCTCAACCGTGAGCTGCTCCGGGAGTCGCCCGAACCGGGCCCGGTCGAGGAGATGGACACCGAGCTCGAGGAACAGTTGGAAGCCCTGGGGTATCTGGACTGACCGTGGGCCTGGCGCTCAGGCGGATCTTCGGAAGAGCGTTCTCACCACCATTCCAAGCACCAACACGAGACCTGTGAGGCAGCACGTCACAGTCGGAATGGCCAACCAGGTCAGCGACTCCTTCGCCAGGTCCGTGGTGCCGAGGGCAGGAGCCCGAAAGGCCGCCAGCATCCAGAAGGTGGAGTAGCCCAGGGCCCCTAGTCCCAGCAGATAGGCCGTCAGGCGCTTCAAGCCGGCTCCAGCGGTCATGCCAGCCACCAGGAGGATCATCGCCAGAGCCGACGTGCCCAGGCCGTTGGCGTGCAGGTGAGACCGTTTCAAATAACTCCACGACTTTCCGACGAGTTTCTCGGCGGCGCTTGGCGGATCGGCCGCGGTTGCCAGCGTCGCAAGAGCCGCCTTCTCGAAACCCTGTTTGAGTCGCTCCTCGAACAGCCCGAAGATCCCACCCAGGCTGAATCCTAGAAGCAGGGTCAGAAGCGAAAGCAGTACCCCGACCCTCATGCCGTGTATCGCCGCCAACCAGGATTGCGCTTCGGCCCTTGATCGCGTCGTAGACATGTCTGATGACCCTCCAGTTGCCTGCATGGGATCGCTGCTCAAAGTCTCCGAATCCAACCCGACTAGCCCGAGGCCGCGGCCGCCACTGCTCGATAGTCGCGAGCCAACCTGTTCAGCTCCTGGGGACGGAAGGCATCGTAGTAGCCGCGGATGATTCCCGCACCGTCCACCAGGACGAATCGTGTGCTGTGCAGGATGGGCTCGTCCGGGCTGGCAGAACCTGGCGGAGGCTCGTCATCCAGACCCAGCTTGAAACCTCCCGTGACCAGACGGCGGATGGTCTCTCTCTCGCCGGTCAGGAATAGCCATTCGGGGTCGGTGATGCCCCAGGATTCGGCGTAGAGCTGCAGTACCTGCGGCGAATCGTATTCCGGGTCGACGCTGAAAGAGACTCTTCGGACTCCACCGGGTACCATCTTCTCCAGGCCCAGCATGCGCTCCGTCATGCGCGGGCAGCTCAGAGCACAGCGGGTGAAGATGAAATCCGCTACCCATGGAGACCCCGTGAGCTCGGCATTGTCGATCTGCCTCCCATCCCTGTTGACGAGCAGAAAACCGGGTACATGACCGAGCTCTGGAGGCATCTCATCGGCGCTCTCGCCTCGCCAACTGGGAGCCATCAGAGCAGTCACGACGATCGCCAGGATGACCGCGACCAGGAAGCCCCAGAGTAACGCCCGACGCATGGCCCTGCCGCTCTCCTCGTTCAAGGCGATCCTCCCCTTCGCACCAGCCACACATCCACCGCCAGAGCCACTGCCGCCCAGATCACCATCACAGTCAAGGAAAGGCCCAATGGAGGCAAGCTCTGTTCTGACAGGGACAGATCACCGTACATCACCCGGCGCAGCGCCGCCATACCGTAGGTCAGCGGATTCAGCCGCATCGCCCAGCCGAGCCATCCCGGTGCCCCTGACAGGGGGAAGATCGCTCCGGACAGAAACCACATCGGCATCAGAACCAGGTTCATCACCGCATGGAAACCCTGGGTGGAGTTCATCCGCCAGGCAAAGGCGAAGCCGAAGGCGGTCAGGGCCACGGCCATCAGAGCCACCACGCCGGCGACCTGAAGGCCGGATCGCAGACTCAGATGGATACCGGCCACCGGCGCCAGCACCAGGAATAGCATGCCCTGCACCCAGGCAAGGGTCGCTCCTCCCAGGACCTTTCCGGCGACCAGTGCCGAACGCCTGACAGGCGCCACCAGAACTCCCTGGAGAAATCCCTCGTTGCGATCGTCGATCACCGAGAATGTGGAGAAGATCGCGGCAAACAGGATCAGCATCACGATCGTCCCTGGAAAGAAGTACTCCAGATAGTCCAGATCCTCCGGACCGCCCGGCAGCCGGAATGTGCTCGATAGCCCGCTGCCGATGAGCGCCCAGAAAAGCAGCGGCATACCCACCGCTCCCAGGACCCGAGCCGGCTGACGGAGAAATCGCACCACCTCGCGATTCCAGAGAGTCGTCGCCGCCAGCAGGTCGCTCACTCCTCCTCCCCCAGGCCTCGACCTGTACGGTGGAGAAAGACATCCTCCAGAGTGGGCTTCGCAAGGCTCAGAGCATCGATTCGATCGGCAAAGGTCTCCACGAGCTGGGCAATGAAGCTGTGGGCGCGCTCGGTCTCGAGACGCACCCGCGAGCCCTGTACCGCGGCATCGAGGTCCAGGCGCTGCCGCATCTCGACGCAGAGAGCCTCGGGATCATCGGTGGTGATCAAGACGACCTCGCCGCCGATCTCTCCTTTCAGGCTCTCTGGCGACCCTTGAGCCACCAATCGCCCCCTGTCCACCAGGGCCAGCCGGTCACAGCGGTCGCCCTCCTCCATGAAGTGGGTCGTCAGCATCACCGTCACCTCATGAGAGGAGCGCAGCTCCTCGAGAGCCTTCCAGACATCTCGACGGGCGCCAGGATCCAATCCGGTGCTCGGCTCGTCCAACAACAGGAGGCGTGGCTGGTGAAGTAGAGCCTTGGCAATCTCGACCCGGCGTCGAAGCCCGCCAGAGAGGGTCCTGATCCGGTCATCCCGTCGGTCGTCGATCGAGAACCTCTCCAGGAGGACCTTGATCCTGCTCTTCAGATCTACACCCCGGAGTCCGTAGAGGTGCCCCTGGTGGACCAGATTCTCCTCCACCGTCAAATGCTCATCGACACTCGGTGATTGAAACACCACCCCGAGTTGATGACGAACGAGCGCCGCTTCCTCGACAATGTCCAGACCGAGCACCGAGACCTGTCCCTGATCCGGCCTGAGCAGCGTCGCCAGGATGCTGAAGAGGGTACTCTTGCCACCACCGTTCGGCCCCAGGAAGCCGTAGATCTCACCGACACGAACCTCGAAGCTGATGCCATCCAGGGCCAACCTCTGGCCGTAGGAGAACTTCAACTCCCGAGCCGAAACCGCCGATTGTCCAGAAGATCCAGACATGGGAGCTTGGGACATCGCTTCACGTGACCCGGTCGAAAACCATGACCAGCATCACCGCAGGGAGATACAGAACCGAGACCAGCAGTACGCGGCGAGCCGCACCCGTCGAGAACGACAACGCGAACGACACACAGACAGCGAGAAAGAAGCAACCCAGAGCCAACGTGCCGAGAAGGTAGGTCGTGCCGGTGAGGCCCAGGACGGTCGGCATCAGGCTTACGGGCAATAGAGCGGCACCGTACAGCATCATCTGACGGGCTGTGCTGCGCCCGTCGGGCTCCACCACCGGCAAGACGGGAATACCGGCCCGTGCGTAGTCCTCCCGGCACATCCAGGCGATGGCCAGGAAGTGGGGCAGCTGCCAAAGAAACAGTATGGCGAAGAGCACCAATCCGCCCAGATCCAGGCGATTGCTCACGGCCGTCCAGCCCATGAGCGGCGGCAGGGCTCCCGGAATCGCTCCGACGATGGTGGCCAGGGAGCTGATGCGCTTCATGGGTGTATAGACAAAGAGGTAGCCTGCCAGGGCAACGGCCCCCAACAAAGCTGTCAGCAGGTTGACAGCCACAGTCAGCTCGAGCAGCCCGGCCACAGCCAGGGCGACACCGAAGAACAGCGCCGTATCGGGGTGCATGCGTCCCGCGGGCAGGGGACGATCGGCCGTGCGCTTCATGAGCGCATCCAGGTCCCGTTCGAGCACATGGTTCAGGGCCGCAGATCCCGCCGCCACCAGCCCGGTTCCGAGCAGAGCATGAATCGCCAGACTCAAGCTCACGCTTCCACCGCCGCTCAGCAAGACTCCAATTGCCGCCGTCAGCACCACCATCAGAGTGATGCGGGGCTTCGTGAGCTCGACCAGATCCGCCAGGCGCACCCCCAGCGAAATCTGCTTCGAATCGATGGCGACGGGACTGCTCACGACACAGCCCGTTCCAGACGCCGGGTCCCGAAGACCTCGACTTCGGCGACATCCCCTTGCTGATGAGCGACCCAGTCCAGACGCCGGGCCCATAAAGTCACAACCAGACTGAGAGCCAGGAGAAGCGCACCGTTTCCCACATGCAGGGTGTTGGGCAGGACCGCTTTGCCCGTCAGGACCACCAAGCCCCCAAGAGTGCCTTGGACCAGAACCATGACAGCCAACAACCAGGTCGGAATGACAACGACCCGCTCTAGACTTGCGTATCGCAATACCCGTCCCAGCAACCAGAAGACCAGCGTGGCTGCTATCAATGCACCCACTCGGTGAGCGAAGTGAATCCCAATGGCGAAATCCAGTCTGGGCGGAATCAGCCCCCCGAAGGCAAGAGGAAAGTCGGGGATCGCCAGACCGGCTCCAGTGTGGCGCATGACGGCACCGAGGAGGATCTGAAGATAGATGACGACCGTCGTGGCAGTCGCCAAAGAGGCGATTCTTCCAACCGGACCGGCCAGATTCCTGGCGCTTTCGCCAGAGACCCACCGGCGAGAGGTGACCACGGCGAGCACCACAAGGAAGCCGAGGAATAGTTGCGCCAGGCCGGCGTGGCTCACCGATATCGCTGTCGGCAAGAAGAAGAGCACCGTGATGCCGCCCAGAGCGGCCTGAGCCAATACCGCAGCGAACGCCACGAGGGCGACGCCCCTCACCCACTTCCGCGGCTCACGACGAACGATCCAGATCACCAGGGCCAGGGTCAACAACAGCACCGTGCCGGCAATCAGGCGGTGACCATGCTCCGCCCTGACGTTCTCGATCTGCCACCATCGCGGCGGATTCAGCATGCCGTAGGACAGCGGCCAATCGGGAACCGAGAGACCCGCTTCCAGACTCTTTACCAGGCCACCAGCCGTAATCAGCAACACCACATACCCAGCCAGCAGGACGGCGAGGCGATGGATTCCTTGCAGGAACGGTGTGTCGCTCGACATCGTCGGTCAATCTCCTCGAAGAATGGTAAGGCGCAATCGATACGGCGTCAGTCTATCGCGGCCGTCAGGACCGACCGAAGAGAGGCTTCGCGCCGGCACCTGCGCGAGGTTGACTCCCTGGCAGAAAGATGACGGGGCGGGGATCTCATGACCCCGCCCCGAGGTTCCGCAGTGAAATGCTCAGCCCGCTGAGGCTGTAGCGCCCGGCGAGAAATCGAAGCTCACGACTGCCGTGTCACCGTCCACGATGGTGACCTCCACGGTCTGGGTCCCGAATTCTTCGTGCCAGGCCTCGAGCACATAGTCCCCGGCCGGCAGGTTCTCGATGCCGAAGCTACCCTGCTCGCTCGAGACTCCGAAGAACGGGTGCTCGAGAACCGCCATGTACGAGCTCATCCATGGATGCACGTCGCACTTGAACGGCACCATGACCTCGGCCTTGTCGAAGGTGTGCTCCAGTTCCATGCCCTGGAAGGGCTGTCCCTGGTTGAACTCCTTGTTGGACTTCGGCCTGGCGTGGACGTTGTGGAGCGTCGGATCGCTGTTCCGGACGACCAGCTTCTGCCCTACCTGAACGCCAGAAACATGAGGCTTGTACTGACAACCCATCTGGTCGAGCATGTGGGCGGTTCCAGGCACAGGGAAGCTCTTGCCTTCCAGACCAGACTTCACGTATACGAAGACGTTGGCCAGATTGCCATCGTCGTCGATCACCACCTTTTCGGTGTGGACCTCACCGGGGTGCAACGACGCGCAGACAGGGTCGGCGTCCATGCCGATCACCGCATCCGGGTCGCCATTGATGTACTTGGCGTTACCTTCGATGGTCCCACTTCCGGTCGCCGCCGGGCCAGGCGCAGCGGCCGGCGCGGAATCGGCTTGCTGAGCAGGAGCGGCAGCCTGGTCGCCACCGCCACCACAACCGACCACCAAAACAGTGGCAATCAGGGCAAATACCATGAGCAATGAGATCTTCTTCATTCGTTCGAGCCTCCTTCAGATCGGTTTCGATACCTCTAGCTGACGCTCCTCGACAGCGGCGCGAACCGCGGATTATGCCATGAGTTCGGAGCGTGGGCCGCAAATTGTCTGCCGGGCTACCGGCTAGTCCTCCAGATTCCACCAGATGTGGTCTCGCAGCACCCCGGTCACATAGTCCGCATCGCCCAGATACGCCTTGAGCTCTTCGTCCGAGGAGAAATAGCGCATCATGCGCTCCTTCTGCTGCGCGAACATCGGCGTATCGATGGCCATGGCCAGGGGCGAGGTGTAGCCGCCATCAGGGCTGCGAGGAAAGTTGGCCGGCATCTTGGATCCCGGAATCCAGCTCTGCGGATCCCGAATCCAATCCGGCACCCAGTCGTGACGCAGGCGCTGCTTGGCAAGCAGGAGGGAAGGAGCCAGATCCCCGGCACCGACTCCAGCACCGAGGTCCTCCTGAGGGCCGGCCGGGTGACACTTGGCACATTGAAACATGTTGAACGTCACCTCTCCGACCACGAGCTCGCGGGCCCCGGGTCTGGCCGGATCCGACAGGAATGCCAGACGCTCCTCTCGGGCCGCGAAGTAGCTCACCAGGGCATTGACCTCGTCATCACTGAATCCAAAGGTCGGCATTCGGGTAGTGAGCCAGGGACGCAATCGCACTGCCCCGGGAGCGTGTAGATACTCGAACAACCAGTCGCTCTTCACCCGGGCGCCTTCTGCAGCCAGGTTGGGTGGCAACATCCCCACATCCTCGATGGAAGTCCTGATGGCGTGTCCCTGGCCTTCGATCAGATGACAGCCTTGACAATTGAATCGGGTGATGAGCCGGCGCCCCTCGACGAGCGAAATGCTGCGAGTCGTCTGGCCGGCTCGACTGCTCGCCTCGACCGACTCCCTGGTGAAGCCGAGCACCATGGTGACCACCGCCTCGGCCTCCCGCTCCGACATGCCGAAGTTGGGCATCTTGAGGAGCTCGGCATAGTTCTTGACGGCCTCTTTGCCCTCATCCCAGATTCTGGGATTCAGCAACTTCGTGCGGATCCAGTCGTGCCGTGTATGCGGCACGTCGTGAACATGGCCAAAGTCGAACTGGTGCAGAGGCTTGGTGCCCTCTTCCGTCAGCTCGACACCGATGGGCTTGGCAATCTCGAAGCCTGAGAGGTCGTGGCAACCCCAGCAACCATACTTTTGAATCGTCTCGAAGCCTAGATAGACGTTGCGCTCGTGAGCGCTCATCTCCTGAAGCACCGCCAGACTCTGCTCGATGGTCTCGTTGTTGCGCAGGTAGTTCAAGACCATCTCGTCGCGGACCTGTGGGTCGGGCTCAGGTAACTCCAGGCCCTCGAAGGCGGGATCACGGCTCGACATCAGGTAGGCGGTGATATCGGCCGCCTCTCGATCGGTCAGACGCAGATCCGGCATGCGCGTATCGGGGGCATACTGCCTGGGGTTCCTGATCCAGGAGTAGAGCCACCCTGCCGAAACCTTGCTACCGGTACGAATCAGATTCGGCCCATGTAGGCGATTGATCTGTGGGAAGAAGTCATCACGCTTCGCCTCTGCGTCCATGAGATGGCAGCCGGTACAGCCCACCGTTTCGAAGAGGACCTGACCCTGGCGTGGATCACCTGGCGGCGGTGGCGGATACTCCGGAGATGCCGATTTTTCCCACAGATAGGTCACCGCCGAGACGATCTCGACCGCCTGTCGCTCCAGGTTGAGCTCGCTGGAGGTGTTGTCCTGAAAGAAGAAATGGGGCATCCAGGTGGTAGGTCTGAAATCGCGGGGTGCGGTGATCCATTGGAATGCCCAGCCGGAGCTCGTCTTGCCCGCTACCTGGCTCAGATTCGGCCCCGGTCGGGGAAGATCCTGAAAGGCCGGGTAGTCGATCTTGTGACAGACGAAACAGCCCATCCTCATGACCAGCTGACGCCCCGTATCCTGCAACTCCGCGCCCGGCGTCCAGACCTCTGCCGAATGGCAGGTGAAACAACCTGCTTCTGAATAGTCGGCCGGATAGATGGGGGTCTCCAGATAGGGCTGAGGCTCCCATCCCCACTTCTTCTGCCAGCTCTTCATCTCCTCCTCGTTGGAAGGGCTGTGGCCGACACGGGCGAAGTCTGTCGATCGGTCTAGACCTCCGTGACAACTGGAGCAACCGAAACGGCTGTAGGGATGAGGTGAGCTCGAGCCGACGAACATGTCCATCTTGGGATGAGAACGGAAGGGATGCTCCCACTCTTCACCGTCGAACCCGACCCGGTTCGCCGCCACATGGCATGTGACGCAACGATCGACACGCTCCACCTTGGTGAAGTTGATGTCGTGATAGAGCCCTGGCAGCATCACCTGCTCGATCTTGAGATCGGGGTTCATGAAGTCCAACAGGGGGGCGTTGAGCAGGCGATAGGACAGCGATTTGTCGAGATTCGCTGCTCGCTGTTCCAGGGTCTCGAAGCCCTGGAGCAACGCGGCCAAACGGCTCTCCGCATCCACCAGGGCCGCTTGACGCTGGTCCAGCGAATCACGTGCCTGATCCCGCTGCTCGGTGAGCGACTCGACGGCCTTGCGATTCTCGAGCCACTCCTCGCCGAGCTCATCCACCCTCTGGCGCGCCCTCTCTATCGCCGCCTCGTCACCCTCCTGAAGGTCCCGATCGTATTCCCACCGGGCTGTGTCCAGCAGAGACTTCGTGGTTCGCGAAGCCGAGTCCGCAGCATAGATCTTCTTCCCCAGCTTGCCGAGGGTCTTCTTCAGTTCGTGAATCTCCGTGCGGCTCGCTTCGAGCCCGTCTTCCTCTTGCGAGATATCCTGTCGGAGTTGATTCAACTCGCTTTCGTCGATCTGCTGGCGTTCTGCGCTTGCCTGCTGCAGCAACACCTGACGCTCGCGGTCCCGGAATTCACTCTGAAACTGCTTCCAGGGCTTGGCGTAGTCCGCCAGCACCATCCACAGGGTTACGGCGAGGAGCGCCAAGGAGCTGATGCCGAACCACCTGTTCAGACGGCCAAAGTCGAAATGTCGATCGGGCTTCTTCTGTGGATGGCCAGCCATACCCTTAGACGTTGAAGAAGAACTCCTGAATGTGAACGAAGTACTTCAGATTGAGGGCCCACCTGAAATACATCTTGATGGGTAGGAGCATCATCATCAGAAACAGGCCGACGCCGGTGTAGAAGCGGGGCGGACCCATCTTTTCGTAGTAGCGGCGGAGACCCCTGGTCTTGCTGAAGACGATCGGCAAGGCGAAAAAGTACAGAGCCAACAGGATGATCCCGAAGATCTCGCGCGGTAGCCAGTGAGACGGCAATCCAACTCCCAGCACCTTGATCCAGATGATCTCCGATAGATCCACGTTGACCAATGGCTCGATCTTCTCCACATCCCAGAATTCGAACGGTCCGAAGAAGTTCCAGTTCGGCCCCCGCAGGAAGGTGCCGATCACGATCATCTGACACCACAACACGAGGAAACCGAAAAGAAACAGGATGATCTCCGTCTTGCGCTCCTTGAAGGTGTAGTAACCGTTTCCTTTTGGGTTGGTGTCGATATAGGGAATCGCCATCAGTCCCACAACGATGAGACCCGGCAGGACGACGCCGGCCAGCCACGGATCGAAGTAGACCAGCATCTCCTGCAGACCCAGGAAGTACCAGGGAGCCTTGGAGGGGTTGGGGGCCACCGCCAGGTTGGCCGGTTCCTCGAGAGGTGCCCTGAGCAGGATCGACCAGACCACCAGGCCGACCATCAGGAGGATCATGCAGATGAACTCGATGAAGACCAGATCGGGCCAGGTGAAGATCTTGTCTTCGACTTCGCTCTTCTCGAAGGTCGGTTCGCCACGCTCGATCAGTTCATCGTTGCGAATGCCCTTGTACAGGGCGAGCCAGAGGAAGAAGCCCACCAGAAAGACCATCATGACGATGGGAACGTTGTCCGGTTTGGCGACGACACTTCTGAAATTGGGGTCGAGCAGGCTGAGGCTGAACAAGGTCACGGCGGCCACGAGCATGATGAGGCCGCCTCGTCGGGTCCACAGCTTCTTGGAGCGCACCAAGAGGAAGAAGACCACCAGCGACAGGGTGAACGACCACTTCGGGTAGGACAGAAAGTTGATGAGGTCTTTGATCGCTTCCATGGCGCTCGTCGGCTCAGACAGGTCCGGAGATGCCGCCGTCCTTGCGTACCCGCCAGAAGTGGACTGCGATCAGAAAAGCGGCTATGAAGGGAATGCCGACACAGTGCAGCACGTAGAACCGGATGAGAGTCCCCCCGCCGATCGTGCGCCCTGCGATCAAGGCGAAGCGCGCATCGCTGCCGACGTGAATCAGCTTCCTTCCCCCCAGTTGTAGCAGCGCAGAGCCTGGTCCCTCCGTGCCGACCAAAGGGGTGGCCCTGGCCATATTGGAGCCCACCGTGATGGCCCAGATCGCCAGCTGATCCCAAGGCAGGAGGTAGCCGGTGAACGACAGGAGCAGGGTGAGAACGAGGAGGACCACACCGACGTTCCAATTGAACTCGCGGGGCGGCTTGTAGGAGCCGGTCATGAAGACCCTGAACATGTGGAGCCATACCGCGATCACCATGGCATGTGCACCCCAACGATGGAGCTCCCGCATGATCCCGAAGGCCGCGACCTCTCGCAGGTCCACCATGTCGAAATAGGCATATTCGACGGTGGGACGGTAATAGAACATGAGCAGCAGGCCGGTAATCGTTTCGACCAGGAACAGAAAGAAGGCGGTGCCACCCATGCACCAGGTGTAGCTCATCCGCAGACCCGATTTCTTCACCTTGATCGGGTGCAGATGCAGCACCACGTTACCGAGCATGGCGAGCGCCCGCTTCCTGTTGTCGGTCGGAATCCCGACCCGGAAGATGGACTTCCAGACCTGCGACTGGGTGACGCTCTTTTGAATCTTCTTGAGCATGACTCTCCGTCAGCTTCCCGGTCTCAGCCGACCTGGATGAACGACTCGGGATCCTCCCATTGCCCCAGCTCCCACTGGTACTTCTGCGACTTGTCGATGACGATCTGGCCATCCTCGGAATCGACAAAGATCTTCGCCCGCTCGAGAGGTCGGGGTGTCGGACCTTCGAAGTTGACCCCGTCCTTGTAGTAGCCGCTGCCGTGACACGGACACTTGAACTTGTTCTGCGCCTCCAACCAATTGGGAGGGCAGCCCAGGTGGGTGCATATGGCGATCAACGCGTAGAGCTTGCCGTTGTTGTTGACGACCCAGATGCCGTTCGATTCCTTGAAGCGCTCGTCGACCACCCCGGGGCTGAAGTCCTCAGGCAGACCAACCCTGAAGCTCATGGGAGGCTCGTACAGTACATTGGGGTAGAGGAATCGGTTCCAGGCCGTGACGCAGCCACCGATGGCGGCGGTGAAACCGATCCAGGCCATCGTCGCCCAGGAAAAGAAGCCTCGGCGGGAGACTTTCTCGACAGTCTTTCCCTTTGTTGTCTCTTCAGCCATCCTCTAGAGAGACGCCTTGCGCCTTGTGGGTGGCGCGGCTTTCTCGTCCTCGAATCGGTATCTGGTCTGCACTTTTTAGTGCAAGCTCGTCGAGGTGTCAAGGGGTGGGGCGGCGCCCGGCTCAGCGTGCGACCACGATGAGGTCCCTCGAGTCGGCCACATCGAAGGCACTTCCGTCGAAGGCACCCAGGCGCTCCAGGACCCGAAATCCGGCCGCCTCGAGATGCCTCTCGAGCTCCTCCGGACGCCACCCCCGGAGCCGCACCTCCTTCGAAGCCCTGATCTCCAGTGGCGGCTCGTGTCCAGGCCTCAGGAGAAGTGTCGAAGGAAAAAAGGTGACACTGCCATCCGGGTGCAGATTCATCAGTCTCAGAAAAACGATCTCACCCGCCTCATCAGGCCGGAAGTTCACGGGCAGGTACCTCTCCTGCCGGCTGAAGATCCTCTCGTAGTTGAGCAACTGGAGGAGAAAAGGCGCGCCATCGGCGAGATGGGCTCGAAGCCCGGAGAGAAACTGCCCGAGACTCTCATCGGCAAGCAGGTGTGGCAGGGTGTTGCCGAGACAGATCGCTCCACCGAAGGATCCCACCAGCAGACTCTTCAAGTCACGGAGATCTGCCTGCAGAAACTCGAGTCCGGCCGACGGCGGGGCCTCTCGCGCCGTTGCGATCATCGACTCGGAGGAATCGACGCCGACGACACGATAGCCCTCCTGCGCCAGATACCGGGAGTGCTCACCGGTGCCGCATCCCAGATCCAGCACGCGGTTCGAGGGACCCGAGCTCAGGACCCGCCCGAGAAGGTCCGCTTCACGCTCGATCCGACTGGGCCAGGCTATGAGGCGCCGATACTCGAGTCGCGAGTACTTGTCCTTCTCACTCTGCATTCGATCCTCGATCCGGGAGACAGGAGTGGCTCTACGTCATCTCTCACAACGTTCTCAGGTAGGCCACGATCTCCATCAGGCTGTCGTCGGTAAGGGTAGGGTCTCCCCCTTTCGGCGGCATGTCGATGCCGCGCTCGTTCGAGGGGTCCCAGGCCGGTCGGCCCTCCTTGAGAAACTCCACCAACTCCTCGTCGCTGAGGCTTTCGACAAAGGAGTTGTCCTGCAGCGTCTTGCCGAGCCTGGCCTTGCCCTCACCTGCGGCTCCATGGCAGAGGGCACAGGTGGCCAGGTAGTGCTGACGCCCTTTCGCAGCAGCTGCAGCGTTCGGCTCGCTGGAGGGGCCGCAGCCCGCGAGCAGGATGACGGCTCCAGCGATCGACAGCAGGGCAGACTGGGCATTCAACTTGGGTCTTCCTTTCATGAGCGCACTCTCCGCTTGGGCCAATTCTGGCCAGGTACGTACGATCGGCTCCATCAAGGGTACGCGAGGCCGATGGCTCTCTGCTCCTCAATCAGCAGCGAGAAGCTCCAGCGCCTTCCGGTCGGTTACCAGGAAGCCGTTCTTGTCCGTAGCAACGACGCCCTCTTTTCCCCACCGGCTCATGATACGAATCGCGGTCTCGACGGTGGTACCCATGAGATCGGCCAACTCCTGCCTCGACAGAGTCATGGGGATGAAGACTCCCTCTGCCCCAGGCTGGCCCATCTCGGCTGCGAGCTTGAGAAAGAGGCGTGCGAAACGTGTCTCCACCTTGCCTACCGCGTGATCCGCGAACCGGTTGGCCAGGACGACGATTCGGTGAGTCATGGCCTGCAGCAGCCCCCGGGCCAGAGAAGGGCGGCTCACCAGCAATTGGAAGAACGGCTCCTTCGGAACTCTGATGCAGAGAGTCTTTTCCATCGCCGCCGCGGTTGCCGGATAGGCAATCTCCTCATAGGCGGCTACTGCGCCGACCGGGTCGCCTGGGCCCAGGATCTCGAGGATCACGACCCGACCGTTCGGCATCACTTTGTAGACCTTGACATGACCGCGAACCAGAGTGAAGAAGTCCTCGGCTGGATCGCCTTCGTGAAAGACGACCTCTCCTTTGTCGAACTCTTCGACCGTGGCGGCAGCCGCGAGATGCTCGCGGTCCTCGACCGACAACTGGCGGTAGAGAGCGACTTCGAGCAACAGATCCTGGACCTTGGGTGCCACTGTCCTCCACATCACCCCGCAGGTGATCCTAGTCCTTGCTTGGACGCGGCCTACTCCCCTCGTGCACCGAGCACAGCGAGGGCGGCTCGTCGCACTTTGAGGCTGGGATCATTCTGGGCCAGATCCTCCAGCAGATCCCAGGCCTCGATGCCCTCGGCAGCTCCGAGAGCCTGCACGGCACTGACCATCGCATCTTCTTCCTGGGCCGGTGTGATTCCGGGGACCTGTGCCATCAGGCTCCGGTCCAGCATCTGTTCCAGTACGGGTACACCGGCGGGGCTACCCAGACGACTCAGCGAGAGTGCCGCATTCCATCGCACATCGGCGACCCCGTCTTCGAGCAGCGGCATCAGCGGGTCGACCCCAGCGGCCAGCCCAAGCTCTCCCAGGCTGAACGCGGCCGTCTTGCGAATGCCCGGATCGGGATCCTGCAAGGCCCTGCTCAGGGCAGGGACAGCGCCGGGGTCACCCAATGTCCCCAGAGCCCAGAGAGCGTAGATCCTGGTTTCGGAGTCCGGGTCGTTCAGCGCCTCCTCGAGGATCGGTAGCGCCGCGGGGTCTTGCGTGTAGCCCATGATCAGCGCCAGGTAACGCTGCATCTCCGCGTCCTCACTCTCGCTGAAGAGACGCCGCACTTCTTCCTTGGCACCCGGAACCTCGTCCAACGCGTGAGGGTCGGCCACCAACACCTTCGACAGCTCGTAGGCCGCCTGGGCTCGTCGTGGCCGCCAGCCCGACTTCAGGTCATTCAAATAATCTTCGGCAGAGTTGTGGTCGTAGGCGATCCAACCGAAGCCGACGAACACGGCTACGCAGATCAGGACCACCAGCAGAGGTACCAGGAAGAGTCCGATGAAAGTCCTGAGTGGGCCGTCCCCGCTCTCCTGCTGGACTGGAAGTTGAGGATCTCTTTCGTTCATCTCCGCGGAGCTTACCGCGTTCTTCTCGATTGACGAACATCGATCGAGGCTCCTGCTCTTTCGCCTACCGATGACAATCTCATGACAAATTTTGTCAGCCCGAACCGGGCGGAAGCCGTCGAACAGCACGCACTGGCCACTCCGAGGTTGGCACGCTGGCTGCAAGAACTCTCTCGAGACTACGAGAGCCGGCGCTGGAGTCCATCGACCGGAGCTTCAGGCCCGAGGTACCCGATATGCGCTATCGTCACTCCTCACGAGGATTCACCCTCATCGAGCTTCTGATCGTGGTGGCCATCATCGGCATCGTGGCCGCCATTCTGATTCCCAACCTGCTCGACGCTCTCCAGAAATCGCAACAGAAGAGGACCATGGCCGACATACGCGACACCGGTTCGGCCTGGTTCTCGTGGCTCACCGACCAGGTTTCAGCCGCGGCCGCCGGCTCTTCGCAGACCTTCGATTTCAACGAGCTCTCTGAGATCCTCACGGCCGACGATCTCATGTCGACCCTCTACGTCAGCAGCACGATGTTCTACACGCGAGAGGTACCCGAGAGCGATGGGTGGGGGTACGACCTGGAGTACGCCTGGTCGGGAGACGCACTCTCAGCCCATGTCCTCGGGATCCGCAGTTTCGGCCGCGACGGCACAGAGGGGCCCTCCACCAATCCCTACACGACGGGGCCGTTCTTGACGACTTCCTACGAAGAGGACATCGTCTGGGCGGACGGCTATTTCATCCGGTACCCTGCCGGTGCCAAAACGGACTAGAAGCCCGTCCCCGCTGACCGGCGCCACGCCTTCGAAGCTGCCGAACAATCTCTCTTCCTGAACCTCCAGGGTTCTATCCCGACCCGTCTTGACACGGGTTTCTACATGAGTATCCTTTCAGGACCTCTTGGAGGGCGCTTTCGGACGGCTTGCAGATATCCGTGCCGGTTGGTTATCCTGCGGCCCGCCCGGAGGCGGTTGAGGAACCCAGATGTCACAGATCTTCAAGCCCAGCACCAACACGCTGGCCAGGGTCACTCTCTTTGGCGCCCTCTTCTTTGCGCTCGTGTCGGTCTGGATCCTGGTGAGTCTCAATCGATCGGCCTACGCCACACGACAGACCATAGTCCGAATGCAACCGGTCCCGTTCAGCCACGACCACCATACCGAGGCGATGGGAATCAGCTGTCTGTACTGCCATACCTCCGCCGAGGATTCGGCGTTTGCAGGAGTGCCGCCAACCGCCACCTGTATGAACTGCCACAAGTTGATCTGGAACGACAGTCCCATGCTGGAGCCGGTACGGGCCAGCTTTCGCAGCGGAGAGCCGATCCAGTGGGCGAGGGTCCATGATCTGCCCGACTTCGTCTACTTCAATCACAGCATCCACATCGCCAAGGGAGTGGGCTGCGTGACCTGCCATGGTCGGGTCGACAAGATGCCACTCATGAAGCAAGCCGTCTCCCTGCAGATGGAGTGGTGCCTGGAGTGCCATCGTGCGCCTCAGGACTTCGTCCGGCCGAGAAGCGAAATCTACAACATGGAATGGGAAGCCGAGGATCAAGCTGCCCTCGGAGCCAAACTCGTCGAGCAGTACGACATTCAGAGCATGATGAGCTGCTCTGTCTGCCATCGATAGTCGAAGACTCGAAGGCACTGTAGAGAATGCACGATAAAGCAACCCGTCCAGAATCGGTCACCAGGCAACCGCCAGCCGAGATCCACGACGCTGAACCGGCTGACGGCAAACTAGAGCTGGCTGAAGTGCAGCGTCGCCTGAGCGAGGTCCGCGGCCCGGAGTTCTGGCGCAGCCTCGACGAGCTGGCTCAGACTCCCGAGTTCGAGGAGCTTCTGCACAGAGAGTTTCCTCGGCAGGCCGCCGAGCTGCCCGAGGGCGTCAGCCGTCGGGGCTTTCTGCATCTGATGGCCGCCTCATTGGCGCTGGGCGGACTGACGGCCTGCACCCGGCAACCCCTGGAGAAGATCGTCCCCTTCGTCGAGCAGCCGGAGAGCCTGATTCCGGGCAGGCCGATGCATTTCGCCTCTGCCATGCCTCTGGACGGCTACGCTCGCCCGCTCCTGGTCGAGAGCCATATGGGGCGACCCACCAAGGTCGAGGGCAATCCCGAGCATCCTGCCAGCCGTGGTTCGACTGATCTCTTCGCACAGGCATCGGTCCTCAGCCTCTACGACCCAGAGCGGTCGCAGGTCTTGAAGAACAACAACCGCATCAGCACCTGGCCGACGTTCGCCGAAGAGGTTCGCAACACGGTCCAGGCGCTCACCGCCCTCGGCCAGGCCCGCATCCGAATTCTCACCCGTACCGTCACATCTCCATCTCTGGCAGCCCTGATCGACAAGATCCTGAAGACCCATCCAGACGCCAGATGGCATCAATACACCCCAGTGGGCCGCGATGCGGAACGTCTGGGTCTGGAGGCGGCTTTCGGTCGGTCACTCTCGGTTCGCTACGACCTGACGCGAGCCGACGTCATCCTGAGTCTGGACTCGGACTTCCTCACCAGCGGTCCTGGCTGCCTGCGATACGCCCACGATTTCACCAGTCGCCGTCGCGCCGAGAACGGCGCGATGAACCGCCTCTACCTTGTCGAAAGCTCCCCTACCAATACCGGCACCCTGGCCGACCACCGCCTACCGGTACGGGCGGGTGAGATCGGTAACGTGGCCGCGGCGCTGGCGGCCGAGTTGGGGGTGCCGGGCGCCACCGGCCGAGCCGCTACGCTCGAAGCCGATCGAGCCGCGTGGATTGCCGCGGTAGCCACAGACCTCGTGGCCAACCGGGGGCGTTGCGTCATCGTACCGGGAGAGTACGCTTGCAGCGAGGTCCACGTCCTCGCCCACGCCATGAACGACTGGCTGGCCAACTTCGGCAGCACGGTGATTCTTGCCGAGCCTATCGAAGAGCGCCCGGAGAACGAGTCCGAGTCGATGCGCCAGTTGGTCCACGACATGGCGGCTGGAGATGTCGATCTGCTCTTGGCTCTGGGCTGCAATCCGGTCTACGAGACACCAGCCGACCAGGACTTCAAGGCGGCCATGTCCAACGTCGGCTACCGCGTGCACCTGGGTCTCTATGACGACGAGACGGCCGAGTATTGCCACTGGCACATACCCGAGGCCCATTACCTGGAGAGCTGGGGAGACTCACGCTCCTTCGAGGGTGGGGTCTGCTTCACGCAGCCCCTCATCGAACCTCTCTACGACGGCAAGACGGTCAGCGAAATCCTGAGTCTCTTGACCGACGACACCGAGAGCTCATGCCTTGACCTCCTGACGGGCTATTGGAGCCAGAGCCTCGATCCGGAGCGCTTCGAAAGCACCTGGAGGAAGTGGCTTCACGACGGCTTCGTTGCCGATCGAGACGCTGCTGTCGTCGCCGCGACGCTACTCGATGGTGCGGTGGCACAGGCCAGCCAGAAGATCGTCGACGACACGGGTGAAGAGACGGGCCTCGAGCTCATCTTCAGGCCCGACCCGACGATCTACGACGGTAGCTTCAACAACAATGGTTGGCTTCAGGAGTGCCCGAAGCCGCTCACCAAACTGACATGGGACAATGCCGCCCTCATCGGTCCGGCGCTTGCTCAGCGTCAGGGGCTGGTAACCGAGCAGCTGATCGAGCTCTCGGTGGGTGAGCACTCCCTGGAGGTGCCGGTGTGGGTGTTGCCGGGACACCCGGACGGCTGCCTGACTCTCCACCTCGGGTACGGCAGGTCGCGAGTCGGCAAGGTCGGAACAGGAACGGGCTTCAACGCCTACCGGCTTCGCGACAGCCACTCACCCTGGCTGGCAACGGCAGTCCGCATCCAGAAAACCGATCGCAGCTACCGGCTGGCCAGCACCCAGCTACACAGCAATATCGAGCTCGAAACCCGGGAGGCCGAAAAGCGCCACCTGGTACGGGTCGGTACCCTCGAGCTCTTCGAGCACGAACCCGATTTCGCGCAGCACATGGGCCACACCCCCTCCCCCGAGCTGACCCTCTATCCACCAGTGGCGTACAACGGCAATGCGTGGGGCATGTCGGTCGACTTGAACGCCTGCACCGGCTGCAATGCCTGTGTGATCGCCTGCCAGGCGGAGAACAACATTCCGATCGTCGGCAAGGAGATGGTAGCCATGGGGCGCGAGATGCATTGGATTCGCATCGACCGCTACTTCCAGGGCGATCTGGATGCACCCCAGGTGCATCATCAGCCGGTGATGTGCATGCATTGCGAGCAGGCACCCTGTGAGGTCGTCTGTCCCGTAGAGGCGACCGTTCACAGCGACGAAGGCCTCAACGACATGGTCTACAACCGCTGCGTCGGCACCCGATACTGCTCGAACAACTGCCCCTACAAGGTGAGGCGTTTCAACTTCTTCAAGTACAACGACACGGAGACGCCTGTTCTCAAGATGTTGCGCAACCCCGACGTCACGGTGCGGAGCCGAGGCGTCATGGAGAAGTGCACCTACTGCGTGCAGCGCATCAACCACAGTCGCATCGAGGCCAAGAAAGAGGGCCGCCCGATACGGGACGGTGAAATCAAGACCGCTTGCCAGCAAGTCTGCCCGACCGAGGCCATCGTCTTCGGCAACATCAACGATCCTCAGGCCAGGGTCACACAGCTGAAGGCCAGCCCCCTGAGCTACAGCATACTGGCCGAATTGGGGACGACTCCCCGAACCAGCTATCTCGCCAAGCTACGCAACCCGAACCAGGACCTGGAAAAGGCTCGAGATGAAGGCGTCTGAGGGAATCGAGACCTCGGGGCGCAAGCCGTCGAGGCCACCCGTCGTGGCACCGGGACACTCCCCGGGATCGGTCACCGACCAGATTACGGCGGTAGTTCTCGATCGGGCCCCCCGTTGGTGGTGGGTGGCTTTCGGCATCTCTTTTGCCCTGGTCATGCTGCTTCTGCGGGCGCTTACCAAGTTGCTTTTCGAGGGCACAGGGATCTGGGGGCTCAACATCCCGGTAGGCTGGGGATTCGCCATCATCAACTTCGTCTGGTGGATCGGCATCGGACACGCCGGCACTCTGATCTCGGCCATCCTGCTGCTGGCCCGGCAGGAGTGGCGAACTTCCATCAATCGGTTCGCCGAGGCCATGACGCTCTTTGCGGTGGCCTGCGCGGGGATCTTCCCGCTGATCCATGTCGGCCGACCCTGGCTCGCCTACTGGCTGCTGCCGTATCCCAACACGATGGATCTGTGGCCGCAGTTCAGAAGCCCTCTGGTATGGGATGTCTTCGCGGTCTCGACCTACGCCACGGTCTCTCTGCTCTTCTGGTACGTCGGTCTGATCCCCGACATGGCGACCTTACGAGACCGGGCCGAGGGCAAGTTCGCCAAGGTCGCCTATGGCTTCCTCTCCATGGGCTGGCGGGGTTCGGCAACCCACTGGCACAACTATGAGACGGCCTATCTCCTCCTGGCTGGGCTGGCCACCCCGTTGGTGGTCTCGGTTCACACCGTGGTGAGCTTCGATTTCGCGGTCGGGCAGTTGCCAGGCTGGCACGCGACGATTTTTCCTCCCTACTTCGTGGCTGGCGCCATCTTCGCCGGCTTCGCGATGGTCATCACGCTGGCCATTCCCCTTCGAGCGGCTTTCGGGTTGAAGGATTTCATCACCACCCGGCATCTGCAGAACATGGGCAAGATCCTCCTGGCCACCGGTCTGATCGTCGCCTACGGCTACCTGGTCGAGATCTTCATGGCCTGGTACAGCGGCAACTGGTACGAGCAGTTCATGATCCTGAATCGCATCCAGGGCCCCTACCAGAAGCAGTGGATGGCCCTTCTGCTGTGCAACGTTCTGGCTCCGCAGTTGTTGTGGTTTCGCAGAGTGCGCAGCTCTCCTGTACTGCTCTTCATGGTGGCGATGTTCGTCAACGTCGGAATGTGGCTGGAGCGCTTCGTCATCGTCGTGACCAGCCTGCACCGAGACTTCTTGCCCTCTTCCTGGGGGATGTACTCGGGAACGTTCTGGGACTGGGCCACCTTCATAGGCACCATCGGGCTGTTTCTGGCGCTGCTGTTCCTGTTCATCCGGTTCCTGCCGATGATCTCGATCTTCGAGATGAAGACCATCGTGCCCAAACAGGTCCCGAACACGGCTGAGGAGGCTCCGGAGTGAGCACACCTCCCCCCAGCAAGGGGCCATTCGCCCTGATGGCCGAGTTCCGCTCTTCCAAGGAGCTGATCCGGGCGATTCGCCAGGCTCGAGGGGCCGGATATACCCAGTTGGAGGCCTACACCCCCTATCCGATCGAGGAGGTCTGGGAGGAGCTCGGACACCATCGCTCCTGGCTGCCGCTCATCGTCCTCATCGGCGGCATCTTCGGGGCCCTCTTCGGATCCTTGCTACAGTACTGGGTCTCGGTGATCAACTACCCGATGAACGTCGGCGGCAGACCACTCAACAGCTGGATCGCCTTCATTCCTGTCACCTTCGAGACCACCATTCTGTTCGCGGCTGGAGCCGCAGTCCTGGGCATGTTTGCCCTCAACAAGCTGCCCATGCCCTACCATCCGGTGTTCAACGTCGAGCGCTTCGCTCTGGCATCGCGGGGTCGCTATTTTCTGGCCATCGGTCGGTGGGATCCACAATTCGACCGCCGCGAAACGGCGGAGTTCCTGCATCGACTCGCACCTCAGGAGGTATCGGAAGTTGCGAGCTAGCCCGACTACGGCCTTGCTGATGCTGGCAGTGGCTCTGTCGGCCGGGGCGTGCCGTCAGGACATGCACGATCAGCCGAGGTACGAGCCGTTGGAAGCGAGCTCGTTCTTCGACAACGGCATGTCCTCCCGGCCTCTCGTGGAAGGCACGGTCGCCCGGGAGATGCCGATCGAGAAGACCGCCTTCTACACCGGCCGCACGCCGAACGACGAGTTCGTTACCGAGCTGCCCATGCCACTGGATCGTGAGCTGCTCGATCGAGGCCGGACCCGCTTCAACGCCTTCTGCTCACCCTGTCACGGTCAGACCGGCGACGGCCTGGGAATGATCGTACGACGGGGCTTCAAGCAACCGACCTCCTTCCACGACCAACGACTCCGTGAGAGCCCTGTCGGCTACTTCTTCCATGTCATGTCCAACGGCTTCGGTCAGATGTCGAGCTACGCCTCGCAAGTCCCACCACAGGACCGGTGGGCCATAGCTGCCTACATTTCCGCTCTGCAGCTCAGCCACAACATACCGGTCGACAGACTCTCGGCCGAGGAACGGCAGCAGTTGGACGATTCGATAGTCGGCAGCGCCGAGGCGCATCCGAGGGCCGGAGAGGAATGAGCGCTCCACACAGCAACGCACACAGCAACCCGTACGAGCCACCGAGCGATCTCGAGAGGCTGCAACGGCATGGGTGGACCCTCGGCGCCGTGGGAGTGGCGGCTTGTCTGGTCGGATGGATTCTGGACTCCAATCAGTTCTTCCACTCCTATCTGGTCGCATGGCTGTTCTGGTTGGGTATCGCTCTCGGCTCCTTGGCCATCCTGATGCTCCACCACCTGACAGGGGGGGCCTGGGGCCTGATGGTTCGCCGAACCCTCGAGGCGGCAACACGAACACTACCCGCCCTGGCAATCCTGTTCCTGCCCATCCTCCTGGGGATGCAAGAGATCTTTCCATGGGCCCGACCCGAGGCCGCCACCGACGAGTTGATTCAACAG
This sequence comes from Acidobacteriota bacterium, assembly GCA_030597375.1. Lineage (GTDB taxonomy): Bacteria > Acidobacteriota > Thermoanaerobaculia > Multivoradales > JAHEKO01 > JAUVRX01. Next base: position 38,741 of record JAUVRX010000002.1, on the reverse strand, counting down.
AAGGCAGCCTACCTGAATCCGGCGGCTTTCACCCTTCGGGGCTTCTTCTACCTGGCCATCTGGTCTCTGTTCGCCTTCATCTTGAGCTGGCTCTCCCTCAGGCAGGATCGCACCGCAGATCCTGGCCTGATCCGGCGCATGCAGGCCGTGGCAGCCCCCGGCCTCGCGATCTACTGCCTGCTGGCAACCTTCGCTTCTGTGGACTGGCTCATGTCGCTCGATCCGCACTGGTACTCGAGCCTGTTCGGCGTCTACTTCTTTGTCGGGCAAGGCCTCTCGGCCCTGGCGTTTCTCATCGTCATCGCGGTCTACCTGTCGCAGCGGCAGCCCATGGACAGTCTGTTCACACCGCTCCATTTTCACGATTACGGCAAGCTGATGCTGGCTTTTGTCATGATCTGGGCCTACATCGCCTTTTCCCAGCTACTCATCATCTGGTCCGGCAATCTGCCGGAAGAAGTGGGCTGGTATCTGGAACGGAGTCACGGCATCTGGAAGTACGTCTCGATCCTGCTGGCCCTCTTCCATTTCCTGCTGCCGTTCCTACTGCTGCTCTCGAGGGATCTGAAACGCAACGCCAAGCTGCTGTCGAAGGTCGCCGTGCTGGTTCTGTTCATGCGTTGGGTAGACCTCTACTGGTTGGCCGCACCCTCCTTCGGCCATGAGGGACTCTCGTTCCACTGGCTCGACCTGGCGACCGTTGTCGGTATCGGAGGCATCTGGTTCGCCCTCTTCGTGGGTCAGCTGAGGAGTCGCCCGCTGCTGCCGATCAACGATCCCTACCTCGAGGAGGCGCTGGCAGATGACTGAAGCGCAGCACCCCCACACGGGCCCGAAGGATGAACCGGGCCTCGACAGCGAGCTGAACGTCCGCGATCTCTCCTGGCTGACCGTGGGCCTGCTGGTCATCCTGGTGGTCGCGGCAGTCGTGGTGTGGTTCATTGGCTTCGGAATCCGTGACCGTCTAGCCGCAGAGGATCCGCCGCCGCCGGCCCTGCCAGAGGCGCGGATGCCCTACCAACCTCCGGAACCCCACCTGCAGGTCGACCCTCGCCAGCAACTGCTCGATCTCCGGGCGGCGGAGGAGGAGATCCTGTCGACCCGTGGTTGGGTCGACGAGACCAACGGTCTCACACGCATTCCCATCGACCAGGCGATGGACCTCATCGTCGAGCAAGGCCTCCCGACTCCCGTTTCAGCCCCGGAGCCATCCGAGGAATCCCCGACAGGAAACTGAGGTGCGAAGACGCCCCCATCTCTCTGCCGCTTTGGCGGTTGCCGGCCTCATGGTCGGGGTGCCCGCGACCTACTCCCAGGAGGGTCTTCCAGGCCCTTTGGCCGACGTCGGTTTCGATCAACGCCTGGGAGCGAGCCTTCCCCTGGACCTGCAGTTCACCGATGAGAACGGCGATGAGGTCACCCTCGAGCGTTACTTCGGAGAGCGGCCGGTGATCCTGGCCCTGGTCTACTACGAGTGCCCCATGCTCTGCTCGATGGTGCTCAGCGGCATGATCTCCAGCCTCAGAGTCCTGAAGTTCAATCCTGGCAGCGAATACGAAGTGCTGGTGGTGAGCTTCGATCCAGGTGAGACTCCTGAGATGGCTCGAACTGCCAAGCAGACCTATCTGGAGCTCTATGACAGACCGGAGACCGAGGCTGGTTGGCACTTCCTGACCGGCAACGAGCAGGAGATCCAGGCTCTGACTCGAAGTGTCGGATTCCGCTACGTCTATCTCCCCGAAGAAGATCAGTTTGCCCACGCCGCAGGAATTCTCGCCCTGACTCCCGAGGGGCAGGTCGCTCGCTACTACTACGGTGTGGAATATGTGCCTCGTGACATCCGTCTGGGACTCATCGAGGCTGCCGACAACAAGATCGGGTCGATGGTGGATCAGGTGCTGCTCTACTGTTTCCACTACGACCCCATAACTGGCAAGTACAGTGCCGTGGCCATGAACATCGTGCGCCTGGCAGCAGCCGTCACCGTACTCTTCCTCGCGCTCTTCCTGTTTCGGCAGTGGCGAAGCGAGCGACGACACCTGCCTACAGCGAAAGCATAGAGACGATGTGGAAGAACGTCCCACTTTTCCCCGAACAAGCCTCGACTCTGGCAAGCGAGGTGGACGCCCTCTATCTCACCTTCCTGGGAATCTCCATCTTCTTCGGACTTCTTGTCGCCGGGCTGGTGATCTTCTTCGCCATCCGGTATCGCAGGCGGGCCGAAGACGAGATCGGCCGGCCCGAGAAGGCCGGCATATGGCTCGAGATCACCTGGTCAGTCATTCCACTCGCCATCCTCCTCGGCATGTTCGCCTGGGGAGCCAAGGTCTATATCGGGGCTTTTCGGCCACCCAGCGACGCTGTCGAGTACTTCGTGACCGCCAAACAGTGGATGTGGAAGTTCCAGCATCCCCAGGGCAATCGTGAGATCAACGAGTTGCACGTTCCCGTGGGTCAGGCGATCCGACTGACGATGACCTCGGAGGATGTCATCCACTCCTTCTTCGTGCCAGCCTTCCGTGTGAAGGCCGACGTCCTCCCCGGCCGCTATACGACGCTTTGGTTCGAGGCCACCAAGATCGGCACCTATCACCTGTTCTGCGCCGAGTACTGTGGCGTCGAGCATTCCAAGATGGGAGGCAGCATCACGGTCATGGAGCCCGCCGACTACGAGATGTGGCTCGCCGGGCGTGACACCGGTCCCTCTGTCGTCGCATCCGGGCAAAAGCTGTTTCGGGTCAAGGCATGCAGTACCTGTCACAGGCCGGATTCGGCGACTCTCGCCCCCATCCTTCACGGCCTCTTCGGTGAAGAGGTGGAGCTCGAGGATGGCAGCACCCAGATCGTCGATGAGAACTACCTCCGAGAGTCCATCATGAATCCGATCGCCAAACTGGTACGAGGCTACAAACCCCTGATGCCGACCTACCAGGGGCAGATCACCGAAGAGGAAGTCCTGCAACTCATTGGCTACATCAAATCGCTCGCTTCCGATGCGACAGAGAACCAGGGACCGGAGTCCGATAGCAGCTCACCGGCCTCGACTCCCGACGAAGGCTGATCACGATGAGTGACACCGTAACGACTCCCCCTCGCCGCAAGCACTACCTGAATGTCGACTACGGCATCAAGTCGTGGCTTCTGACCCAGGATCACAAGAGGATCGCGATCCTCTACCTGATCTCCATCACCTTCTTCTTCATCATCGGTGGAGTGATGGCAGCCCTGATCCGCGTCGAGTTGGCGACACCACTGGGAGACCTGGTCGAGGCCGACACCTACAACAGGCTCTTCACTGCGCATGGTGTCCTGATGGTCTTCCTGTTCCTGATTCCGTCCATTCCGGCGGTCTTGGGGAACTTCCTGATTCCCCTGATGATTGGTGCCAAGGATCTGGCGTTCCCGAAGCTCAATCTCGGTAGCTGGTACGTCTACAACCTGGGAGCTCTTTTGATGGTGGCGGCCCTGCTCCGAGGTGGCACGGACACCGGTTGGACGTTCTACACCCCCTACAGCAGCACCTTCGCCGACAGCGAGGTGATCCTCACGGCCCTGGGAGCGTTCGTGGTCGGATTCTCCTCCATCATGACCGGCCTCAACTTCATCGTCACCATCCACCGCATGCGAGCTCCCGGCCTCACCTGGTTCCGCCTGCCCCTGTTTGTCTGGGCACACTACGGCACCAGCCTCATTCAGGTACTGGGCACGCCGGTCGTGGCCATCGCGATTCTCCTGGTGGCGGCAGAACGGCTGCTGCACATCGGCATCTTCGACCCTGCCCTGGGCGGCGACCCCGTGCTCTTCCAGCACCTGTTCTGGTTCTACTCCCATCCTGCCGTCTACATCATGATCCTGCCTTCGATGGGCGTCATCAGTGAGCTCATCGCCGCTTTCTCACGAAAGCGGATCTTCGGATACAAGTTCGTGGCCTTCTCCAGCCTGGCCATCGCGGTGCTGGGCTTCCTGGTCTGGGGTCACCACCTCTTCGTCTCCAGCCAGTCGATCTATGCGGGCCTGATCTTCTCCGTTCTCTCCATGTTGGTAGCGGTGCCGTCGGCCGTGAAGGTCTTCAACTGGACAGCCACCCTCTACCAGGGCTCCATCTCCTGGCAGACCCCCATGATCTACGCCCTCGGTTTCATCGGGCTGTTCGTGATCGGCGGCCTGACCGGCACCATGCTGGCCACTCTGGGCATCGACATGCACGTCCACGACACCTACTTCGTGGTGGCTCACTTCCACTACATCATGGTGGGTGGAGCCATCATGGGCTATCTCGGGGGGCTGCACTTCTGGTGGCCCAAGATCACCGGTCGCATGTATTCGGTCTTCTGGTCGAAGATCGCGGCGGGACTGATCTTCGTGGGGTTCAACCTCACCTTCTTTCCCCAGTTTCTTCTCGGCTACATGGGCATGCCACGCCGCTACCATGCCTATCCGGAGGAGTTCCAGATCCTCAACGTGCTGTCATCGGCGGGAGCCACCATCCTCGGACTCGGTTACCTGCTGCCGCTCATCTATTTATTCTGGTCCATGCGCTATGGCGAGCGGGCGGGAGACAACCCCTGGGGGGCCTACGGCCTCGAGTGGGAGACCTCCTCACCGCCTCCGACCTTGAACTTCGATGAGCCACCGGTGGTCACCACCGAGGCCTACGACTATCTCTCCTTGCGGGAGAAGAAACTGGCCTAGCGGCCACTAGCGGATGCAACGTGGAGAGGACCGGATCTATGCAGGGTGAATCGAGTCACGCCTTTGGCCTGGCCCATCATTTCGACAGCTTCGACCAGCAGCGCGAGGCCTCCTACCTGGGAATGTGGGTCTTCCTGGTTACGGAGATCATGTTCTTTGGCGGCCTGTTCACCGCCTATGTCGTCTACCGCTCGGGCCAGGGAGCGGCGTTCGCCATCGGCAGCCACGAGCTCGACATCGTCCTGGGGTCCATCAACACCGCCGTCCTCATCGGCAGCTCCCTGACCATGGCACTGGCCGTGTGGGCGGCCCAGACTGGACGCCGCAAGGCCATCGTCGCCTTCATTCTGGCGACCATCCTGCTCGGCGGCCTCTTTCTGGGGATCAAGGTGGTGGAGTACAGCGCCAAGTTCGAGCATCACCTCGTTCCTGGACCCAACTTCCACTGGCAAGGACCCGAGGCCCCCGGTGTGGAGATGTTCTTCAATCTCTACTTCCTCATGACGGGCCTGCATGCCGCCCACATGGTGATCGGAATCGGCATTCTGCTGGTGGTGGCCATCCTGGCCTGGAGGGGCTCTTTCTCACCCGAGAACCACAACCTTGTGGAGGGCATTGGCCTCTACTGGCACTTCGTGGATATCGTCTGGATCTTCCTCTTTCCACTGCTGTACCTGCTGGGCCGCAACATTCAAGTCTGAGAAGGGTTGGCAACATGTCGGAGTACATCACACCGATTCGCACCTACCTGGCGGTGTTCCTCGCCCTCATGGCTCTCACCACCATCACGGTGGCGGTGGCGTTCCTCGAGTTGGGCCCCTTCAACGACATCGCGGCCATGGGCATCGCCATCACCAAGGCATGTCTCGTGGTCCTGTATTTCATGCACGTACGCCACAGTAGCCGATTGACCAAGATGGTGGTGGTCGCCGGGTTTCTCTGGCTCTTCATCCTGATCGCCTTCATCATGAGCGACTACCTGACCCGGGGAATGATCTCGCTCCAGGGTCCGATCGGCTGAGAACGATGAAAACACTGGGATTGCTCGGCGGCATGAGCTGGGAGTCCACCGTTCCCTACTACCGGATCATCAACCGCACCGTCAACGAACATCTCGGAGGACTTCACTCTGCCGAGATCCTCCTCTATAGCGTCGACTTTCAGCGCATCGAAGAACTGCAGATGGCCGGGCGGTGGACCGAAGCGGCCGAGATCCTCACCTCGGCGGCGCAGCGACTGGAGAGTGCGGGAGCCGACCTGATGGTGCTCTGCACCAACACCATGCACAAAGTGGCCGACGAGATCGAGTCCGGGATCTCCATTCCGTTCCTCCACATCGCCGACGCTACCGGTGAGGCCATCCGCCACCGGGGCCTCAGCGTGGTCGGTCTGTTGGGCACCCGCTTCACCATGGAAGAGACTTTCTATCGAAGCCGTCTCGAGGCTCGCTTTGGCCTCCACGTACTGATTCCGGAAGAGCCGGACAGGGATCTCGTACATCGAGTGATCTACGACGAGCTCTGCCGGGGCCGGATCCTCGAGGAGTCCCGACGGCAGTACCGGAAGATCCTCCACAGGCTTGCCGCCTCTGGCGCCGAAGGCATCATTCTCGGGTGCACGGAGATCTCTCTGCTGGTCCAGTCGGAGGATTCGCCCGTTCCCCTGTTCGACACCACGGAGATCCACGCTCGCCGGGCAGCGGAGTTGGCCCTCGATTCGCCATCGGAGGACTCCGAGGAGAGGCAGCCTGGCTAGCGGCTCCTGGTGGTTCTGAAAGCCGCCTCACGATGGAGCTGACCCTTCTCGGCGTTGGATTGGGGCTCGCGGCAGGGCTCAGCCCCGGTCCGCTGCTCACCCTGCTCGTCGCGGTCTCGATCGAGCGGGGATTCCCGGCCGGTCTGCGCATTGCCGTGGCGCCTCTGCTTACCGATGCGCCGATCGTGCTGCTGGCTCTGCTCCTCCTGAAGGATCTGCCGGAATCGTTCCTCGGCAGTCTGACGCTCCTGGGTGGCCTCTTCGTGCTCTACCTGGGGATTCAGGGTCTCAGGCGGGGAGCGCCCACACTAGAACCCGTCGAGGCCCCTCCTGCGGCCGCCAAGGACCTCTGGCAAGGCGCTGTCGTGAACTTCTTCAATCCCCATCCCTGGGTATTCTGGATCAGCGTCGGCGCTCCGACGCTGGTCTCCGGCTGGCGCCAGAATCCCTGGGATGCCGTCGGCTACCTGCTGGGATTCTACGGGCTCATCGTCAGTAGCAAGATAGGTCTGGCCTGGCTCGCAGCCCAGGGCCGGCACACCCTCCGCGGACCATGGTTCCGACGGATCCTGACGCTCTGTGGATTACTGTTGGTGGTCCTGGGAGCTTTCCTCTGCTACCGGGGCTCAGTTCTGCTCTGGACTGCGACTCGACCGCCATCAGAGTCTTCGAGCTATTTGAAGAAGTAGCCCGAGACCCGCCATTGCCCATCCGGATCGAGCATGGGTGTAACGGTCTCTTCCGAGTCGACCTTTTTGGAGAAGGAAGTCTTGAACCGGATGACTACGTAATGTCCGTCCGGAGCCCCAGCGAGACGCGACCTGTAGTTCGCCTCCAGCAACTCCCTGGATTCGACTTCACCCAATGGCTTTCGGCCCGCGGTCATCGTCCGGTGCCACTGGTCTCGCTCCACTGCTGTTCGAAAGTAGTCCGCCGCCGTCTGCCAACTCTCGTCGTACTCGCCCTGGTCCACCAATGCCAGCCAGGTCTCGGCAACCTCTATGGCTACTTCGACCCTGCCGTCGTCGGCCTTCAGCCAGACGCAACCGCACACGACCAGAAGCAGCCCAAGAATGATCACCAACCCGGATTTGCTCGTTTTCATTCTCGCCTCCTTGGCATCCCGACCTCCGGGCCGGGAGCTTCGTTGCTAGCCACCTTCGAAAAGAGAGAGGATCTTCGTCCACCAGCCCCGTAACCACTCTACGACTTCCGGATCGGCGCCCCGACCGTCGATCGTATGGGGAGCCAGCGCGATCCCTCCAATAGCGTACTGGGTCGACACAGCCATACCACCGACGGCAAGCGACAGGCCCAGAGCCATTCCGCCGAGCGCCACGCCTCCGATCGCGACTCCTCCCAGGGCGACGAGCCCGAGGCTGACACCGCCGAAGGTCAAGCCGCCCACGGAGATGCCACCGATGGCCACGACACCCACGGCGATATTGCCCATGGCGAAGATTCCCCTGGCGACACGAGGTCGACCGGTCGCTGGATCGACGCCCTGGGCAATATGGATCCACGGCAGACCAAAAAGCTCCGCCTTCGAGCGATACTCATAGCTTCCATAGCCCGGCGGAACAGACATTCGCGACGACAATCGTCGCCTGGCGGTGCTGCCGTCCAGGAACTCACCACAGTAGCGGCACTTCACGGCCTCGTCCTGGATCTCCTCGGCACAGTATGGACAACGCTTCATGCCACCTCCTTCAGCCGGCTCGAGCCCCGTCCGGAACAGCCCACTCTGGTACGGCGAGCGCCGGGCGCACGCCATCCTCGTACCCAATGTCGAACAGCATGCCTTCCGAGAGCTCTCCCATCATTTTCCTGGGCTCTAGATTGACAACGAAAAGAGCTTGGAGACCGATCAGCTCACTCGGATCATCGCGCTCCTCCCTGTGGGTGACCAGATCTGACAGACGCTTTCCACAATCTGCTCGCGGCGTCATGAATAATGCGGGCTAAGTGGTCTCAGGTACCGCTCCCGGAGGATCTCCAGATGGTGGATCACATGCCCGGCCAGGATATAGCCGATGGCCCGTACCGATAGCTCGGCGTCATTAGAGATCCCGGAACGCTGCCAGTCCTTGTCCCGAAAGTTCGACAAGAGGTCCACGTTGGACCGCCGGACGTCGCCGAACTCGACCAGCAGGCCGGCCAGCGAGCGCCGATCGAACTCGGCTTGCCGGACGAATTCGTCCTGATCGAACCCGGGCAGGGCGGCCGTCTCACCACGGGCGAACCAGAGTGCGCGGAAGGCGAAGACCCTCTCCGTATCGATGAGGTGCCCCAGCACCTCCTTGATGCTCCACTTGCCAGTATCGTAGCGATACTCTCCTTCGGCTTCCGACAGGTCCTCACAGAGCTCGGTAAGCTCTCCGACCTGGAGCTCCAGCTCGCCCATGAGATTCTCTCCCTCGAGCCGATCGATATAGGTCGAGAAATAGGCATCATGCTCGCCGGGCTCGGGCTTCAGAATTCGGCTTTCAACCATGCTCTCGATCCTCCCTGTCGTCGAAATCGGTATCGATCATCCCTCGTTGGTCACCCGATCCTACCGTCCTCGGAGGCCGGGGCTTCGCCCCGCCTCGTCGCAGCCCAAAGCAGCCTGAATCATGAACCTGGGTACCATCCTGAATACGACTGAAAACTGTCCGAGGGATGGGAGCCACCTCTTCTGGCAGCGGCAGGGAGGAAAGCCCCCTGGGGTCCGCTGCCGAGCCCGTCCTAGTCACCCTCGTCGACGCGGATGCCCCGCCTGGCGAGGAAGCTCTTCAATCGGTCGTAGAGGTTGATACCGAGCAGAGCTGCGGCGGCACCGGACACATCTGCCAGGACGATTCGCAGATCCTGATTGCCGCTCCAGTGCTTCACTGCCAGCGGCTCCAATTCCGCATTCAGACTGTGGCTCAGGACGAGGCTGGCCAGGACCACGTCGTCCAGGAAGCCACCGACTCCCAGAAACGCTTCTGGCAGCAGATCGATGGGTGTCACGAAGTAGACCAGGGCGCCGATGATGACTTGGCGCGATGCCGGCGATACGTCGCGGTCCATACAGAGCCGAGCCAGTAGCACCAGGAGATCGGGCGCCAGCATCAGGGGGCCGGCAGCAACCTTGCCGAGCCTGCCTCGGCGATCCAACGATTCGACGATACGCCGCCGAAGTCGATCGTAGGAGCTCAGCAGGCCGGTCGAGACGAGCTCGACCTCTTCGACCTCTGTCAGCTCCAGCTCTCTGTCGTCCACTGCCATTGGGTCATCCTCGAGTCCGATGACAGCCATCTTATTGCAGCCCGATTTCGAGAACCACCTCGAATCAGTCTGTCAGCTCAGAAACCACGCCAACCCGACCGCGAGAAGCGCACCGGACAGGGTGTTGAACAGGTTCACGGCGTCGTTGCCCACATGGCCCCGGCGCTCGAGGCTCGCGCCGACGACACTCTCGAGCAAGGTGGCTGCCAGGCCTGCCATGGCAACCACCACAACCGATCTCGGCGAGTACAGCCCGACGGCTCCACCACAGGCTGCCACGACCAACGATCCCATGGCACCAGCCAGGGTACCCGTGGCGGAGACACCGCCATCGGTTCCCACAGGAACAGGCTTCAAGGTCGTAATGAGATGGGTGGGACCGCCACGAAGTTGTCCGATCTCACTCTCCAGGGTATCGGCGGTGGCAGCTGCCACCGCTCCCGCAAAGGCCAGGATGAAGAGCTCGGGAAACGGTGTGACAACCGAGAACAGAGCACAGGCGGCTGCCACTACGCCGTTCGCCAGGACGTTCCATGTGCTCCTCCGACCCATGCCCTCTTGAGCAACCCCCCTCAGAGCCTTGCTTCGGTAGCCCACTCGAGTCGAGACGGTTCCCAGCATGAAAAACAGCAGCAGAAGCAAGTAACCCCTCCAGCCCAGGAACCCGAGTACTGCACCACCGATGAGGCTGGACGCGACCCAGCCGCTGCGGTCGACAGTCTTCAGACTGAAAGCGACACCGGCCAAACCCACGTTGATCGTCAAGGCCGTACCGATTCGGGCCACCCACTCTGCCTCCAGCAGTTGGGCCCATCCCCCCTCCGTCCAGAGGGAACAGGCCAACACAAGTGCACCGATCAGCGGTACAACCAGGTTGTCGTCCAGCTTGGTCGGCATGGACTCCAGAACCGCCGCCAACAGCGCTACACCGAAACCAATCCCCCAGACAAAGCGAGGGCCGTACTCTCCCGGTGCCACCCACTGCACCAGCAATGCGACTGCAGTTCCGCCGACCAGCCAATATGCGACCAGACCCGCCCAACTCTTGGCCGGATTCCAGGGCAGCTGCCGCCGGCCCCAGGTCAGACCTGCCAACGAAGCCGCGCCGTCGCCAAAGGCGAGCAGTCCCCACCCCCCTGCCGCCACTTCGGGCTGCCGACCGAAGACCAGCAACAGCAGCAGGACTGCCAGAGGATAGAAGACGACACCGGGAGCACGCCCCACGCGTCCCTCTTCCTGTCGCCATAGGCCCAGGCCACCAAGCCGGGGCAGAATGTAGGCATTGAAAAGGACTCCGGCCGCAGCCAGCCATGCAAGCTGCAGCGGACTGACCCATCGCAACGTCAGGGCCAGGAACCCGGCACCGATATGAACCGTTTGACGGCAGAGTTCTCTGACTGAGAGCCTGTCCACGGGAGCGGCGGACTAGGAGTTCTGCACGGCGGTCTCCCGCCAGAGATCTTCCAGGGCCTGGTCGAGCGTCTTGTCGGCCGCCCACCCGAGAGCCTGCAAGGGCTATGTCGAAGCTACCAGGAGCGGCACATCCACCTTGCGAAATCGCTCCGGATCGACTTCGACCTTCGCTGAGATGCCCGAGATCCGGATGAGCTCTTCCAGTGCCGCCCCGATGCTGTGGGCATGGCCACTGCCCAGGTTGTAGACCCTCCCGGGGCTGCCCTGCTCGAGCAGCACCCTGTACCCTTCCACCGCGTCATCGACATGGACGAAGTCCCGTCGGGCGGAGAGATTCCCGACCTGCACGACCGGCGCCTGCTCGTCTCGACCGATGGCTGTCAACTGGTGGGCGAATGCTGGCAGGGCGAACGTCGGAGCCTGACCGGGACCGACGATGTTGAACGCCCTCACGATGGTGGCGTCGTAGAGGAGAGCGATCCTCTCCATCGCCGCCTTGCTCAACCCGTACGGGCTCATCGGAGCCACATCGCGGTCCTCGGCAAGAGGCTGCTCGTCTTCCGGCACCGCACCATAGACCTCGGCACTCGAGGCCACGATCACCCTGGCCCCCTTGGCCGCCCGCAGCAGGTTCTCACTGCCGAGCACGTTGACCCTGAAGTAGAGCTCCGGTTGCTGCCACGATTCACCGACATGGCTGAGTCCTGCCAGGTGGACGATACTGTCCGGGTCCACAGCCGCGACCACCTTTCCCAGCTCCTGCGAATCCAGAAGGTCGACCTGGATCAAGTCCATACCGCCAAGACCCGGCTCTTCACCGATGAAGGTGCCGGTGACTCGGTGTCCGTGATCCCTCAGATGTCGACTCAGACGGGTGCCGACGAACCCGGCCACTCCTGTGATGAGAACGTGCATGATGGTCTCGGCTGAAGGCTGCGTCCCGATCTACGAGAGCTTCTGGCGCCAGAAGTCGAGAGTGTCCTCGAGGGTCTGTGCCAGAGGGATCGCCGGCTCCCAGCCGGTTTCAGTCTGGAACTTCGAAGAATCGCCCAGCAGGATCTCCACATCGGATGGACGTAACCGCTCCGGATCCACCTGCACCTCGATCTCGGCATCGGACAGGGCCAACAGCTGATCCAGCAACTCCCGAATCGTCACAGCCCTGCCGCTGGCCAGGTTGTATACCTCGCCCGGCGTCGCTTTGGTCACCGCCAGCCAGTAGGCGCGCACCATGTCGCGGACATCCGTGAAATCGCGCTGGGCATCCAGATTCCCAACCCGGATCACCGCCTCCTGCAGCCCCATCTCGATGGAGGCAATCTGCTTGGCGAAGTTGGAGACGACGAAGACCTCTCCGCGTCGAGGACCGGTGTGGTTGAAGCCCCTGGTGCGAATGCTCTTGAGACCGTAGCTCTTGAAGTATTGGTAGGCGAGAAGATCCTGGCCGACCTTCGAGACCGCATAGGGCGAGAGGGGACGCAGCGGGTTGGTTTCCTTGATGGGCACCTCGTCCGGCAGCACCAGACCATACTCCTCGCTCGAGCCGGCGATCTGAATCACCGGGTCGAGCTGCAGTACCCTGACCGCCTCGAAGAGGTTCGTCTGCCCGAGGAGGTTGGTGGTCAGGGTCTCGGAGGGGGCTCGCCAACTGGCCGGCACGTAGCTCTGTGCCGCCAGGTGAAAGATGAGGTCGGGTCGGACCTCGGCAACGACACTCTGTACCGCGGCGGCATCTCGCAGATCACACTCCTGCAACTCGACCTTGCCGTCCAGATGCTCGATGTTCTCCGTCCGGCTGCGCCAGCGTCGGGTGCCGAAGATCTCCACGTCCGGCTGCTCGGCGAGCAGATAGTCGGCCAGATGGGATCCTGCAAAGCCGGTAATTCCGGTGATCAGTGCACGCATGGAAGATCTCCTGATTGCGACTCACGCAACAGACTCTGTGGGGTATCCACAAGGCCTCGATCAGTAGCCGGGATTGAAGCCGTTTCGAGTGCCGCCTGTCAAGTCGAGAAATGTGCCGATGTTCTTCAGTGTCAGGGCAAATCGGATCTCTCTATCCGACCGGGTTACGGATTGCCAATCGCGATACTCCAGGCGATAACCGAAGCACTGAGAAAAATACTGGATGATGTAGCGCTGACTCTGGAGCAGTGAGAGCTCGAAATCGTAGTTGATCTGGGTGTCCAGTCGGAGATGGTTGGGCCAGAGCTCCAGGCCGGCATAGAAACGGACCTGATTGCCTGTGGTCTTGCCCGTTTCCGCATTGGATCTCGTGAACCAGGTCAGACCCGCTCCATGGGGCCCGAACCTCATGCCGCCCGAGATCGAGGTTGAGAACAACTCGTTGAACAGGGTGCTGTATGACAACCTGGCTTCCAGGTTCGTGTTACGACTCGGATTGAACCGATACCGCAGGTTCACCGGACCCTGGGTCGATGTAAGAGTCCGGTCGGCGGAGGACTGCAGAGGCACGTTCTCGTCGAGACTGTAGAGCTGGCCGATCTCCAGCGACATGATCTCCCTGGCGCCGCCATGAAGGCTCTCGTCGATCGGCTTGGCCAGCAATCGGTTGACCAGGTTGACGGAGAAGACATTCGCGAAAGGAATGAAGTCGATCTCGTCGAACCGCAGGATCTGGTCCGATTCTTCGAAGTCCTGGATATAGCGGTAGGTCCACCGTGGCTCGACGATGTGTTTGAATTTGCCGAACCGCCCGACCTTGCCGTCGAAGACCCTGGAGAAGGAGGGGCCGACGATATTGCTGTTGGCGGTTGCGATCGTCCGTGTCAGCGACTCACCGGTCAGGCCCGTGCCGTCCTCCGTCTTGCTGTCGCTGTACCAGGTGACCCTCTCTCCGGCACTCACCGAAACGGAGAGCCAGGGCAGGGTGCTGAGCGCTGCAGTCACGTTCGGGAAGAGATCGGCCCGACCCCATTTCTGGTCGAAGCGATCGGTCCTGGCAGACTGGAGATAGTCCACCGAGCTCAGCAGGTCCAGGTAGATCGGCAGCCGACCCAATTGGGTCGGCCGCAAACGGTACTCGGCCTCGGGAAGACGTCGTGCGGTGGTGATGTCGTCATCGGCGATGAAAGTCTCGTTCTGGTCCACGAGCAGAGTGAAGGACTGCTGTCCCCAACTGCCGGTGAGAAACCCCTCCGAACGCAAGCGGCGGATGGCGACGTTGCTGAAATCGCGTTCGAAATCCCGAAAAAAGTCGAAATCGGAGAAGTTCTGATACCGGACCACACCACGCAGGCCCAGTGGCAACTGCTCGCTGACGTGCGACCAGAATACCTTCCACCGCAACTCGTCGGAGTCCGGGTCGTCGATGACATAGCCCTCGAAGATGCCCCGGGTATTTTCACTCGGTCGATAGCGGAACTCGTTCCCGAAACCGAGGAAACTCTCGCTGTAGATGTCGGCGTAGAAGGTCGTGTCGTAGCTCGGACCGAGAGTGAGGAAGTAGGCCAGACCCAGGAGGCCGCCACGGTTTTCCGAATAACCCAGATTCGGAAACAGGAATCCCGACTTTCGGCCCGAGCTCGCCGGGTAGAGGATCTGGGGGAAGTAGAGGATCGGTACCTTCTTGATCCGAAAGCGGGCGTTCTTCCCTTTGGCCCAACCGCCCAACTCCACGCGGCCCTTGGAGAGCCGGAAGCTCCAATCGGGATTGTCGTCGATACAGGAGGTGACCATGCCGTCGGTCACCTCGTAGATATCCTCGGCCACCTTCTTGATGATCTTGCCTTCGAAGAAGATGTCGGGGTCGACGAAAGCCTTGGCGTCGGTGACGATCCCCGTCTTGGTTCTCAGGTCGAAAACCAGCGTCTCTCCCACCAGGCGTCGGGGCCCCTGGTCGAGGATCACATCACCCTCAGCGGTGACCTGCTCGGTCTTCAGGTCTACGGTCACCCGCTGCCCCTGGAACTGGAGATCCTGGTACTGCAGCTCTACTCCGCCGCTGGCGACGACATAGTCCTCCCGAACATATTCCAGGTTGCCCGCCGTACCAGTGGCTACCCCTCCCCCTTTTTCCTCGGGAAAGGGAATCTGGAACTGGATGCGATCCAGACCGGTCTCGGCCTCGAAGTCCTCGACTTCCTCAGGCGGAGCTGTCGCCTCGTCAGGTTCCAGCTCCTCTTGCCGCCCCAGCATGGGGTCGTCGTCGGGCCACTCCTCTGCGATCTGCGCCGCGGCACCAGACCCGAGGGCCACAAGCAGAATCGCGCCCAACCAGCTACACAGCCAACGGGTGCCCTCTCTCCCGCCCCGACGGCAAGTGCTGAAGTGACCTGACCGGCTCGGTCTCAACCCTGGTTTTCCCTCTCGACGATCATGGCCGTGGCTTCCCCACCACCGATACAGATGGCGGCACAACCCCGTTGTACGTCTCTCTCTGCCATGGCATGCAGCAGCGTCACCAGGATTCGAGCCCCAGAGGCACCGATGGGATGACCCAGTGCCACCGCCCCGCCGCGAACGTTGACCCGATCCGTGGACAGGTCCAGCTCCTTCAGAAAGGCCATGGCCACGACCGCAAAAGCCTCGTTCACTTCCCATAGATCGATGTCGCCAACGCTCAGACCGGCCCGCTCCAGAACCCTTTGCGTGGCTTTCACGGGAGCCGTCGTGAACCAGTCGGGCTCCTGAGCCACAGAGGCTTGGGCAACCACCCGAGCCAGGGGGCGGATCCCCAGCTGCTTGGCGTGCTCCGCCGTAGTGAGCACCAGAGCCGCGGCACCGTCGTTGATCTTGCTCGCATTCGCTGCCGTAACGGTACCACCATCCTTCTTGAATGCCGGTCGAAGGCTCGGCATGCGCTCCAGATCGACCCTGAACGGTTCCTCATCGCGGTCGATGGAGAGCGGATCGCCCTTGCGTTGAGGCACCTCCACCGCAACGATCTCGTCGGCAACACGGCCACTGTCGGTTGCCTCCTGGGCTCGCTTGTAACTCTCCAGGGCGAAGGCATCCTGGGCCTCACGACTGAACTCGTAGTGACTGGCACAGATCTCGGCGCAGTTGCCCATGTGGACGTCGCTGTAGGGATCCCACAAACCGTCGTGAACCATGGAGTCCAGGAGCTTTCCATGACCGAGGCGCAGGCCGTCACGAACGCCTGGAGCAAGATAGGGGGCACTGGTCATGCTCTCCATCCCGCCAGCCGCCACCAGCTGAAAATCGCCACAGCGAAGATCGTTGGCGGCCGTCATCACGGCGCGCATCCCTGAGCCACAGACCTTTCCGACTGTCACGGCACCCGTGGAGACAGGACAGCCAGCTCCCAATGTCGCCTGGCGGGCTGGCGCCTGACCCACACCCGCGGTCAGCACGCAGCCCATGTACACCTGCTCCACATCGGACGGATCTACTTCTGCCCGCGCCATGGCTGCCTTCAGCGCAATGGCGCCGAGGGTATGAGCCGCGAGACTCTTGAACTCGCCTTGGAAGGATCCGACGGGCGTACGAACAGCACTCAGAATGACTACATCTTTCATGAGCACCTCGCTCTTGGTTGGATTCTGGTGATCTGGATCGACACCTCAGAGACGGGCCCGAGCAGCCAGAGGAAGTCATCGGACTGATCCCGCCTCATGGCGCCCGGTGCCTTTGCGAGCCCTCATGCTAGCACAGCCCTGGCACACTTCAGGCGGCCTGGATCGGGCATTCCAGTGGCCTGATCGAACCCATCGAGGAGCCCGGGGCCGGCGCCATTCGAGTCGGAACCAGGGCTCCACACAAGAGCATTCTGTACGGGTGGTATCGTCTGGCGCATCGGCTCGAACGAGGGGCTGCAGATGGCCATGACACGGATCCTGGGAATCGACTTCGGCGAAAAGAGGATGGGGCTGGCAGTCTCCGATCCAGAAGGACGGATCGCGGTGCCACTCAGCACGGTGAGGCGTACGAGCGACACCCAGGCGATCCGCCAGATAATCGATATCGCCCTCGAACAGGGCGTCGAGCACTTCGTCGTCGGCGAACCCTTGAACCTCGATGGCAGTCGCGGGCCGGCCGCGGCGCGGGTCGGCAGCTTCGCTCGCAAGCTCGCCGTGGAGTCCGGCCTACCTGTGGAGTTGACGGATGAGACGCTGACCTCGGTGGAGGCGGAGGAGAGGCTTCGCCAGGCAGGGATCGACCCCCGACGCCATCCCGAGAAAATCGACGCTACTGCGGCGCAGATCCTCCTGCAGCAATTTCTGGACGAATCCCTCCTGAGGCAGGATGACTAGACGGTCCCTGCTGTGGACGGCCCTGGCTGCCCTGCTCGCCCTCGCCCTCGTGGCTGGCGGCAACCTGACATGGTGGGCCTGGGAGACTCTCCATCGTCCCTACCGGGGCTACACGGAAGCCAAGATCCTGCACGAGGTACTTCCGGGCCAGGACGCCCGATCGATTTTGCAGGATCTAGAGGCAAGAAGAGTCCTCGCCAATGCGTTTCTCGCCCGGCTCTACCTGGTTCGGATACTCGGAGACCCTTCTCTGAAAGCCGGCGAGTACCTCTTCGACACTCCAGCCACGACGCCCGAGATCCTCGACAAGCTGATCAGGGGAGTTGTCGTGACCTACCCCGTCACCATCGTCGAAGGCCTCACTCTGGAGGAGACTGCCACGATTCTGGCGACTCGAGGTTTTGGTGACCAGCAGGTCTTTGTCGAGGAGATGCTCTCCACAGACAGGATCTCAGGGCTGGATCCGGCCGCTTCGAATCTGGAGGGATACCTCTTCCCGAATACCTACTCCTTCGCCAAGGGTACCTCGGAGAGAGAGATCGTAACGGCTCTGGTAAGCACCTTTCTGCAGCTTTTCGAGAACGAAGTTCGTCCCATTCTCGCGCCGGACGACGAGCGCACCCCCAGGCAGATCGTCATTCTGGCTTCGATCGTGGAAAAGGAAGCTCGCCTGGATGACGAGCGACCCATCGTCGCGGGCGTCTACTTCAATCGATTGCAGCGCGGCATCGCTCTCTACGCCGACCCGACGGTGATCTACGCCCTCAAGCAGGAGGGGCGCTGGGACGGCAACATCCGGCAATCCGATCTGAAGCTGGACTCGCCCTACAACACCTATCTCTATTCCGGCCTTCCACCTGGTCCCATCGCCTCACCAGGGCTGGCGAGCCTGAAGGCGGCCGCACAGCCGTCCGAAGTCCCGTACCTGTATTTTGTCAGCCGCAACGATGGCTCTCATGTCTTCGCCTCGACTCTCGCCGAGCACAATCGCAATGTCTACCGTTGGCAGAAACTCTACTGGCGACAACGGTGGGCAGAAGAGAAAAAGCAGCGAGACAATAGACCCTAGCCCGAGGCGACGCTGCAGATGGAGACCTCAGCTGCGCTGGCCGACACTGGCGCCGACTTCGATCTCCTCGAAGCGAGCCGTAAAATGCCGCAATACCGCAGCCTCGTAAGTCATCTTCAGGCCCTTGACCCGGTCCAGATTGTCGCCGATCTCCTCCAGGACATCACAGACATAGCGCAGATGGGTATTGGTGTAGACCCTCCGCGGAACCGCCAGGCGGACCAGATCCAACTCGGGATAGATCTCCTGCCCGGTCTCCGGATCCTTGCGACCGAACATGACACTGCCGACCTCCACCCCTCGCACCGCACCGCCCCGATAGAGGGCCACGACCAGGGCTTGCGCGGGGAAGGCCGACTGCGGGATGTTGGGCAGGAACGATCGCGCGTCGATATAGACGGCATGACCGCCTACCGGCTGGATGATGGGGATCCCCAGGCCTGCCAGCCGGTCTCCGAAGGCACCCACCTGCGAGACACGAAAGCGCAGATACTCCGGGTCCATGACCTCCCGAAGCCCGCGAGCCACCGCTTCCAGGTCCCTGCCCGCAAGGCCACCGTAGGTCGGGAAACCCTCGATGAGGATGAGTCTCTGTTTGATGGTCTCGATGAGGTCCTGGTCCCGGCTGGCGAGAAAGCCACCCATGTTGGCCAGGCCATCCTTCTTGGCGCTCATGGTGCAGCCATCCGCCAGGTCGAAGATCTCTCGCACGATCTCTGGAATACTTCGCCCCTGCTGACCCTCCTCGCGTTGTTGAATGAAGAAGGCATTCTCGGCAAACCGACATGCATCGATGTAGAACACGATCCCGAACTCGTGACAGAGCTCGGAGTAGGCTCGTATGTTGGCCAGGGAGACGGGCTGGCCGCCGCCCGAGTTGTTGGTCAGAGTCAACATGGCCAGCGGAATCCTGGCCCGCGGAGTCTCCTCGAAGAGCCGGCGCACTTTCTCGAGATCGATGTTGCCCTTGAAGGGGTGCTCCGCGGCTGGGTCTCGGCCTTCCCGGATCACCAGATCGAGTGCCCGGCCCTCGTGAATCTCGATGTTCGCCCGTGTGGTGTCGAAGTGATTGTTGTTGGGCACGATCATGTCTGGCTGAATCAGGGTAGAGAACAGGAGGTTCTCCGCGACCCTGCCCTGGTGCACCGGAACGAAGTGAGAAAAACCGAAGATCTCCGTCACCGCCTCTTCGAAGTGATAGTAATTCCGGGCACCTGCGTAGGACTCGTCTCCGAGCATCAGGCCGGCCCACTGATTGTCGGACATGGCCGAGGTGCCCGAGTCCGTCAGAAGATCGATGAAAACGGCCTCGGCTGGCACATCGAAGAGGTTGAACCCAGCTGCCTGCAGGCGCCTTTCCCGCTCCCTTGCGCTTGGCAGGGAGATCGGTTCGACGACTTTGACTCGCCACGGCTCTGGTAGATCGAAGGGCATGTTGTTCTCCCGATTAGAGGCTTGTTTCAGATCCATGTGGATGTTACTACGGCCCGGCTCTGGGCTATTCTGGGCACCGACATGATTGTCGTCGACGAGTCTCCCAACCTCTTGATCATCACCCAGTCCGACCACGCTCGCCTGTCGGGCGAGCTTCTCTCCCTGTGGATTCGCGACGGGCTGCCCGACCACTCGCGTCGTCAGGATCTGCTGTTTGCGACTCGAGAGCATGACAACGGCTGGCGCGAGGCCGATGCGGCGCCCCACTTCGATGCGGTAAGCCAACGGCCGCACGATTTCAGCTCTTTTCCTTCGACCGACCGTGTAGCAATCTGGAAGCTCGGAATCGAGCGCTTCTCCCGGCAGCACCCCTATGCTGCCCTGCTGATCGGCCATCACGCCGAGGTCCTCTACCGGCAAGCCGGCGAGCCTCCCGAAGGCTGGCAGGAGTACTTGCCCCGGCTCGAGGACCAACGGCAGAGGTGGTTTCAGGAGGCGGCGGTGAGCCAGGCGGTCATCGACCAGGACTACCGATTCTTGCAGACCGCAGACCTGCTGTCGCTGGCGGTCTGCAACCGCTGGCAAGAGCCTCTCGACGCCGGTCTGGTTCGCGCCTCCGTGCTGGAAGGCACCCTGCATCTGAAACCCTTCCCATTGGCCGGTGCCACCACCCTCCGAGTCCCCTGTCGCCGCATCCCCGACCGGCCCTACCATGGGGACGCCGATCTCGGAGGGGAGCTGGCCTTGGCCCGATGGGGCGAGCTCTCGATCCGCATCGCCCCTGGTCCGGAGTCGCCATGACTCGACTCCAGGAGCCCATGATAGGCTTTTCTAGATGTCGGAACCGATCTCGGCGGCCGGCTCGATCTCGGAGCCGCCAGTAGAGCCAACGCGCATCAGAATTCCCTCCCCCATCGGCACCCTGGGCATCGAGCTCACCGGCGAGGTGCTGACCCGGGTCGTAATTGCCCCGAAGGGCAGGGACCGCAGACAGTTCCGCGACTTTGTCACTCTCAAGCGATCGGAGCGATCCGATTTCCTGGACGAAGCCCTTGGACGGTTCTCCGAGTACTTCGCCGGCGCGCGACGTAGCCTGGACCTGGACTACGATCTCGGGGCCACCGAGCTCTCCTCTCTGGCTCGCAGGGTTCTACGACAGACCTCCAAGATCCCCTATGGCCGAACTCGAACCTATGGTCATATCGCGGAGGCCGCGGGCAAGCCCGATGCCTACCGTCAGGTTCTGTCCATCCTGCTGGACAACCCTCTGCCGATCGTCATCCCCTGTCATCGAGTCGTGACTACAAAGGCCGGGCCCGGCAGCTACATCGCGGGTGAGAAGAAGAAGATCTGGCTGGTACGGTTGGAAGAGAGAACCCGGACCCTCGAGGACTTCGATTCCTGACCGCACCGGCGCTCCGTTCGACCCTCTGAAACACATCATCCCCCGTCGCGTTCCAGTGTGACCTGCAAGCTGACGGTTTGTCCGGACTCGATCTCGAAGTCGAGTCGCTGGTCCTCGTACCCAGGTCGTACCATTTCCAGAGAGTGGGCACCCGGATCGACGATCAAGCCGGCGTGAAGGTCGGTCAACTCCTGTGCCGAGCCGAGAAGACGCCCGTCGAGGTACACAGCGACGTCAGGGGGCTGTACCACGAGCTCGAGATGTCCGGGATCGGCTCTGACATCCTGCCTGATCGCGGGCGGGGAAGCCTGCTCCTGAGCTGTCGTTACCTGCTCCTGGGACTCGGGCTGAGGCTCTGCTGCCGGCGCCTGGGGAACTGTGGCGGGAGTGGACAGGCCCGACTGTAAACGCAGTCGTAAATCGATGATATTGCCGGGGCGAATCGCGATCCGATCCGTGAAGGTCACATAACCATCCCGAACCAGGCTGATCTCATAGCTCCCGTCCTCCAGCCAAAGGAATCCCGGGTAGCCATCGAAGTCCTTCGCCAGGCCGACAAAACGACCATCCACGTAGACCTCCGCCTTCTTCGGTTTGATCGCCAGATTCAGAGCCCCCAGATCGGTAGTGGCCGATCTGAGACTGTAGGGAGTCCTGGATACGGGGTAGGCAGGAGGCGGATAGTACCAATAGGGGCCCCAGTATCCCCAGCCCCAACCCGAGCCCCAGTAATACGGCCAGCCCCAGTAATAGCGGTGCCAGAAAGACGGGTATCGATACCCCCCCCAATACCCACCCCAGGATGGATGGTACCCCCCTCCCCCGCCGCCGCCTCCGGATCCCCCTGGTGGCTTCCACTGACCGGGAGGGCTCTCCCGGGTATCACGAGCCGTCGGCTGTCGCTGTGCGGTGGGGGACGATGATGCCGATCTCGAGCTGTTCGACTGCTGGGCCGAGACCGTCGGGCGCGAGCTGGGGCGCGTCGTACTGGCCTGCCGCCTCGAGCCCGGAGAATCGGCCGAGGGCCGGGTTCTGGTAACAGGAGTCTTCTCCTCATCGGTTGCCCAACCGCCGGTGGCGAGAAGCAGGCACCCGAGAGCCAACCCGAGGCACTTCGAGATGCTCCGTCGCTGTCGGAATCCGGTTCTCTCGATCATGGCCGGCCTCCTCTCGCTTCCGGGCCCTCCGGTGTCTTCCGGGCTCTTCGATCTTCCCGATCGTCGGAGTCTCGGGTCCGGGATACTCTCTCCAACCACTGGGATTGCAAGCTCCAGGCCAGACCACCTCGGCCTGTTTCCACAGCCCGAACAGACCGAGGACGGCCCTTTCGAGGTCGCCAAGTGACACCCCTGTCCCCTGGAAAGGCCGCTATCTGGTCTCGAGCCGAGTTACTTCCAACCCGCTGGACACTGGCCTGGCAGGCAGCACCCGGGCGCCCTCGGCCTCCAGAGCCTCGGCGACCCTTCGACGCCTCTCAGCTGGACAAAGCACCACGATGCAGCCGCCACCACCCGCACCACATGCCTTACCTCCCCAGGCCCCCTCCCGGCCAGCGACAGCGAGCAGGCTCTCGATCCCGGGTGTCGAGATGTCCTCGGCCAACTGACTGCGAAAGCTCCACTCACTCGCCACCAGCTCTCCGACCGATTCCCAATCGCCCCTTTCCAAAGCCTCTGGAACCTCTCGAGCGACATCCCGGATGCCATCGAAGAGCTCGATGATCTCCGGGTCCCCCTCGAGCCGTCTTCGAACGATGCGCCAGTTGTTCCCTGCCGAAAAGTGACTTCGTCCGGTGTAGGCCACCAACAGCCTGTCGCCGAGCGCTTCGAGATCCACATCCAGCCGGCGAATCTCCTCGCCACCCGGCCGGTACTCGATCTCTAGAGCACCTCCCAGGAGAGCAGGATAGTGGTCTTGCACCCCGGTCGGCAGACTCATGAGTCGCGCTTCGAGATCCCGCGCCCGCCTCGCCACTCGAGTAGCCGGGGAACGTTCCCCGCCTGCGAGAGCCTCCGCCGCCGCCAGGGTCGCCACGGTCAGGGCCGAGCTGGCTCCAAGACCCCCGCCCTGCGGTGACGCGCTGTGGATTTCGATGATCGAGGGAGGCAGTCCGACATCCATCGCGATCAGCCCGATCAGGGCTCCGCCGTCGGTCTCGGCCAGCGCCTCGGCAGAGTCGACGCGCTCCTCCGAGCTCCCTTGTCGGAGACAATACCCCTCCTCGGCCGGTGTGAGGTCGACCTCGACTGGCAGGTCGATGGCCAGGTTGACGGTGCGAGACCCGGGATGCAGAAGACCCAGGGGCCAGAGATCGAGCGTACCGCCCGCCAGATCGACCCGGCACCAGGTCCTGGCACGGACGCTACTTTCCAGGCGCCGTGGCATGAAACTGCTTTGGGGGTTCGGATTCGGCCAGGAGGTCGCCGCTCGGCAGCTCTGGTCCGACGGGCCTGCGCTCCTCCTCCAGGGCCAGGCGAAGCTCGTCTCGCCAGGCGAGAAAGGCCGGCAACTGCTCCTCGGAGATCGGCTCAGCCGGCTCGTTGTCCAGAGTCAGGGGGTTGATCCACCGGCCATCGCGCTGAATTCGATAGTCCAGATGGGGGCCAGTAGCCAGTCCGGTCGAGCCCACGTAACCGATCACATCCCCCTGAGACACACGACGGCCGGAGCGAATACCGCTGGCGAACCGGGAAAGGTGGAGATAGGCGGTCAGGTAGCCATTGGGATGGCGAACCTTGACGGTATTGCCACCGCCACGATCCCTTGCCGCGAAACGCACGACTCCGTTGGCGGTGACTCGCACAGGGGTCCCCGTCGGAGCACCGTAGTCCACCCCGTAGTGGGGCCGGTAGGTCTTGAGGATCGGGTGAAATCGACGCCCGGTGAAGCGTGAGGTGATCCGGGAAAAGCGCAGTGGCGACCGCAAGAACAGCTTGCGAAGAGGGCGGCCTTCTCGATCGTAGTAACCGCCATCCTCACCGAATCGGAAGGCTTCGAGGAGCTTGCCGCCGTTCTCGTAGGTGAGCGCCAGGATATTGCCCACCCGATAGAACCTGCCGTCCAGAAGAACCTCCTCGTAGAGGAGCTCGAACCGATCACCGAGTCTCAAGTCGCGGTTGAAGTCGAGGTCCCACTGCAGCACATCGGCCATCACATAGGCCACCGTGGGGTGACCTCCAGCCCTGCTGATGGAGGTCTCCAGGAAGTCGTCGAGCTCTCCCTTGACCGCCTTCACCTTCGTCGTTTCGACAAAAGGCTGCCAGGTACTCTGCCACTGCCCATCCTTCTCCCAGACCGAGACCTGGCCCTTGCCGTTCAAGGTCAGTCGGAAGCCGTCGAGTCGGGATTCGGAATCCACCAGGGCGGCGTAGCGGTCCTCGGGACGCAGTCGACGAGGGTCGATATGCTTCGACAATTCGTCGACCAGCAAGCTGGCCTCCAGCGGTTCGAAACCCAGCGCTCCCAGTGCGTCACTGAGAGTCTCGCCAGACCGGAAGGCGAACTCCATCGGCAAGTCCTGCCTTCCCAGTCCGCCATCGACACGCTGCGCCCACAGTGGGTGAGCAGCAAACTCGGAGGAGTAGGCCTGTGTCGGTAGGAGATCAGGCGGGGCAGCGATGAAGGTCTCGAGACGCCGGGTCGCCAGATACAGACCGGCCGCAGTCGCGACAAGCAGGCCCAGAACGCCCAAACGGATCCATCTGCGATTCACGTCGACCTTACCCCCCTGGATAGAACAGCTCTCAGCCCAGGGTCTGTGCGATCAGGGAATCAGGATCTGACGGCAACTTACCAGAGAACGCAGTGACCCCATCCTTGAAGATCAGGAGCCCCGGTAGATGGGTCACCGAGTAATTCTTGGAGAAGGCGCCGTTTCGATCGAGATAGATCGGTGCCTTCGGCCGCTTGCCACCCAGGAAGCTCTCGACGGCGGCGGTATCCTCCTGGAAATTCACCATGATCACCCGCGCCTGACCTCCCCAGCGATCGACGATCCTGTCGACTCGAGGAACGATATCCCTGCCGCGTGGCGACCATGAAGCCCAGACCACGACGATGACCGCTCCCTGTGCGAGATCTCTCTGTTGGATCTGACCTCCGGCAAGCCCTTCCAGTGTGAATCCGCGGCCCTGCCCGGAGGCCGGTGCTGCCACCATGGAACTGACGACAAGCACGGCCATCAGAGTTGCCGAAACCGCCCACCTGGCCCTTCGGCCTGGAGTCTTCACTCTGGCTCTGGAGATCTGCATGGCATTCGTCCTCGATTGAGCGATCAACCTTCCCACTCCACTCCGGGTTGGCGCAGGCTGGTGAGGATCTTCTTTCGAAGACTCTCCGGCGCCCTGGTGCGCGTACAACCCTGGCGAACGACGGTCAGGAGCCTGCGGGTATAGCTGATTCTCCGGGCACACTGGGGGCAAACAACGACATGCTCCTGGAAAGCTACCAGAAGCTCCTCTCCCAACTCGTTGTCGGTGTAGAGGAAGATGATCTCTTTTGCCCTGCTACAGTTCATCTCCGCACCTCGAAACCCTGCACACCCCGCCCTCCGATGACGTGCCCGGCAGGTCTCTCTCTATCTAACTACCGTCCTCCCGGCGATATTCCTCGCCAGGATCTCACTTCTGCTCCTTCGACTCTTCACGCAGCTGGCTGCTACGCATCTTGCTGGGCTCACCGGATCGCAGATAACCGTGCTCCCTGGCATAGGTGAGCATCGCCGACTCCAGGAGCTTCCGCCCACGATACAGCCGACTCATGACGGTGCCGAGGGGCAGCTCCAGAATACCGGCGATCTCTTTGTATGAGAAACCCTCGAGGTCGGCGAGGATCACCGCCATTCGGTAATCGGGTGGCAGGTCGTCCAGGGCGCGCTTCACGTCTTCGTCCAGGACGTTCTCGAGAATCTCCTCTTCGGGGCTCTTCATCTTCCCCGAGACGTCTGTGCTCAACCTGCTCTCGAAGGAATCCTCGATCTCGGCGAAGTCGCTCTGTGGAGGGGTCTTCTGCTTCTTGCGATAGGTGTTGATGAAGGTGTTCTTGAGGATCTTGAACAGCCAGGCCTTGAAATTGGTGCCTTCCTCGAACGTGTCGTAGTAGCGGTAGGCCTTGAGATAGGTCTCCTGCACCAGGTCCTCGGCATCCTGGGCGTTTCGAGTCATCCGGTAGGCGGTGTTGTAGAGGGCATCGACGAAGGGCATCGCCACCTCTTCGAAATTCCAACCCTCTTGCTGACTCGTGCTTTTCTTCGGCATCCCTGATTCTCACCGATTCAGCTCAATCGAGCTCTGCGGTACCCCTGAAATACGCATGGACCGTGCCACTAGTTTAACCCGAAAGGCGTAAATCAGACGCTAGCCGACGGACAGCAACCGACCTGCGGGCCAAGACTCTCCTCAGAGGAGATTCCAGGCGAGTGGCAGAATGCTCGACTTGGCGAGATTGACGAAGATGCCAGGCAGGAGACCCAGAATTACCGTGACGACGGCACAGAACCCAATGGCTGCTATCAGACCGGGAGCGCGCATGGGAATCGGAGTGATCTCTTCCGAGTCTTTGAAATACATCTGAACCACGACAGCCATGTAGTAATAGAGCGAGATGGCGCTGGTCAGGACTCCGATCACGGCCACCCACGTCCACCCGGCCTCGATAGCGGCCGCGAACAGATAGACCTTCCCGAAGAACCCACCAGTGGGTGGAATTCCGGTCAAGGCGAGTAGAAAAATCAGCATACAGGCTGCCAAAAAGGGTGCGCGGCGAGCCAAACCGGCATAGTCGTCCAGGGTCTCGCCGGCGTACTCGCGCCGCTCCAGAAGAATCACCGTCCCGAAAGCCCCCAGCGTGAAGAAGGTGTAGGCGAGAAGGTAGAACATCAGCGCCCAGAGTCCGGTTTCGCTCGCCGCCAGCACCCCCATCAGGATGTATCCGGCGTGGGCGATGGAGCTGTAGGCCAGCATCCGCTTGACGTTGCGCTGGGTGAGCGCCGCTATGTTGCCCCAGATCATCGACAGCGTCGCCACAGCCGCAACGACGATCTGCCAATCGATCACCAACGGAGCCAGGCCCTGATAGAAGATGCGAACCAGAATGGCAAATGCAGCGGCCTTGGAAGCCACTGCCAGATAGCCGGTTACCGGAGTAGGCGCACCGACGTAGACGTCCGGTGTCCAGACGTGGAACGGCGCTGCAGAGACTTTGAAGAAGAGACCGACCGCCAGGAGAATCCATCCCACCGTCGAAAGCAGGTCGCCCTGCAGGACGGCCACAGAAAGGCTCCCTGCCAGAGCCGGCAGGGCCAGGGTATGGGTCGCACCGTAGAGCAACGAGATCCCGTAGAGCATGATGCCGCTGGACAGCGCTCCGAGAATGAAGTACTTGAGGGAGGCCTCGTTGGAGCGCCGCTCGAACTTGAAGTAGCCAACCAGAATGTAGCTCGACAGCGCCATCAACTCGAGCGAGATCCAGATCGACACGAGGTTGAAGCCGCTGACCATCAGCATCATTCCCGTCGTTGCCAGCAGCAACAGAGAGTAGTACTCACCAGCCCGATAGCCACCATCTTCGATGAATCTGACGGATAGAAAGACCGTCAGGGCGGTAGCGACCAGGAAGAGAACCTTCCAGTAGAGAGCGAACCCATCCAGCACGAACATCCCCGCCAGGATGGGAGCTCCCATCGTCGCCTGGCCCTGTGTCCAGACCACCAGGACCGCTGCGGCGGCCAGGCCGACCAACGAAGCCGCAGCCGCCATCCGACCACCGATGCCCCGACCGATGGACCCCGCCACCAGCAACGCCATGCCGAAGGCGGCCAAGACTATCTCTGGAACAAGCAGCCAGAACTCCTGGGGTGCAATCGGGGGCATCTAGCTAGTCCTCGACCTCGGCCACCCGATTGGCCTCGACGGTAGTCTGGTCGCCAGCCGTCACCGTTGCGGCGTACTCGGGATCCACCTTGCGGACGATGTAGTCCACCGGCTTTTCCATGATCTCGAAGAAGGGCTTCGGATAGAGGCCGATCCAGAAACACACAAAGACGATCGGCAAGAGGTAGGCAAGCTCTCGACCGTTGAGATCATCGAGACCCTTGTTCTCCGGATTCCTGAGCGGCCCGAAGAAGACACGCTGGTACATCCAGAGCATGTAGGCGGCCCCCAACACGATTCCGATGACCGCCAGCAGGGCCCACCACCATGTTCGATTGAAAGCGCCGACCAGAATCGTGAACTCGCCGATGAAACCATTCAGCGTCGGCAGGCCGATGGATGCCAGCGTGATGACCATGAAGACCGTGGCGAACATCGGCATCTCGGATGAGATGCCGCCATAGTCCGCGATCATTCGCGTGTGCCGTCGCTCGTAGATGACGCCGACCAGGAGGAAGAGTGCGCCTGTAGAGAGCCCGTGATTGATCATCTGCAGCACGCCGCCGTTGAGGCCGGCGGTGTTGACGGCGAAGACTCCCAGCATCACGAAGCCCAGATGGCTCACCGATGAATAGGCCACCAGCTTTTTCATGTCCTTCTGCGCCATGGCCACCAGGGCACCGTAGAGGATTCCGACGATGGCCAACCCCGCCAGCCAGGGCATCAGCCGCATCGTCGCTGCGGGAAGAATCGGCAGCGAGAAGCGGACGAAGCCGTAGGTTCCCATCTTCAACAAGACACCGGCCAGGATGACCGAGCCAGCCGTCGGCGCTTCTACGTGCGCATCGGGCAACCATGTATGGAAGGGGAACATCGGCACTTTGATGGCGAAGCCGATGAAGAACACCAGGAAGATCCAGAACTGTAGATCGGGTGGGATCTGCGAAGAGATCTCGTGAAACTGTGGGATGAAGAAGCTGTGCGGGTTACCCAGACCTCCCCAACCCAGCAGGCCGGTGCTGTTGTAGAAGTACAAAGCCAGGATGCCGAGCAGCATGAGCACCGAGCCGACCAGGGTGTAGAGGAAGAACTTGATCGCCGCGTAGAGCTTGCGTGGTCCTCCCCAGATTCCGATCAGGAAGTACATGGGCACCAGCATGACCTCCCAGAAGACATAGAACAGGAAGAAGTCCATCGCCATGAAGACGCCCAACATGCCGGTCTGCAAGAGCAGCATGAAGATGTAGTACTCCTTCTCCCTCTCCCGGATGGCGCTCCAGGACGACAAGAATGCGGCCACCCCCAGAAAGGTGGTCAACAACACCAACAAGAGGGCGATGCCGTCGATCCCGAACTCGTAGCGCGCACCGATAGCCTCGATCCAGTTGGCGCTCTCCCGAAACTGGAAGAGCTCACCCTGCCGCTGGAAAGCGAACCAAAGCGGTATCGAGACCACGAAGTCGACGGCGACCACCATGGTGGCGAAGCGTCGGATCGCGGCACCGTTGGTACCCCGCATGAACAACATGATGATCACCGCTCCTGCCAGGGGCAGGTAGCAAATGACGCTGAGAATCGGAATCTGAAGCACCCAGTCGAACATGACTTTCCCTCGTTCTCACCTAACTCTGCAGGGCAACCACGACATAGAAAAAGACCAGGACGAACATCCCAACCGCGATCACCATGGCGTACTGGGAGACCACTCCGGTCTGCAAACGACGGAAGACCCGCGATCCGAGCTGCAGGATCCAGCCTATGAGATTCACCAATCCATCGACCACGTACTTGTCGAAAAACCCCGACAGGTAGGCGGCGGCAACGGTCACATTGCGCGAGCCGTTGACCAGGAAGCCATCGATAAACCCGGCGTCGAAACGAAACAGGTCGCGAGCCGTGGCCCACGTGCCTCGCACCACGGTGGCGTCGTAAAGCTCGTCGACGTAGTACTTGTTGACCAGCAGGCGATGCAAGCCGGGAAATCGCAGCGCCCACCGCTCGCCGGCTACCAACCCCTGGGCCCCACCGTAGGTTCGCCAAGCGAAGAAGATACCGATGGCGGCGACCGCCACCGAGAGCGCCATCAGCGTGAGCTCGAGGCCGACGCTGGCATGATGCGCCTCGCTGTGCCCACCCACCGTATGGACTACCGGTTCCAGGAAGCGACCGAACCAGTTCCAGTCCCACTCGCCCAACCGCGGAAGACCGACCCAGCCGGAGATCACTGCGCCGATGGCGAGCACGATCAGCGGCAGGGTCATCACCGGCGGCGATTCGTGAACATGCTGCCGCTCTTCCTGTGTTCCCCTGAACTCGCCATGAAAGGTCATGTAGAGGAGGCGGAACATGTAGAAGGCTGTCAGCCCTGCGGTCATCAGGCCCACGACCCAGAGGATCTTGTGACTCTCGAAGGCCGCCGCCAGGATCTGGTCCTTGCTGACGAACCCGGACAGGATCGGAACACCGGAGATCGCCATGGTTCCTGCGACGAAGGTCCAGTAGGTCACCGGCAGCATCTTGCGCAGCCCACCCATGCGGCGCATGTCCTGCTCACCACCGACGGCGTGAATCACCGACCCGGAGCCCAGGAAGAGCAGGCCCTTGAAGAAGGCGTGAGTCATGAGGTGGAAGATCGCCACCGAGTAGGCCCCGACTCCGGCGGCCAGGAACATATAGCCCAACTGGGAGACCGTGGAGTAGGCCAGCACCTTCTTGATGTCGGTCTGAGCCAACGCGATCGTGGCTGCGAAGATCGCCGTCAAACAGCCTATGACCGCCACCACACCGGAGACTCCCGGCGCCAGTTGATAGACGATATTGGCCCGTGCGACCATGTAGACGCCCGCCGTCACCATGGTGGCGGCGTGAATCAGAGCCGAGACCGGCGTCGGGCCCGCCATGGCATCGGGCAACCAGACGTACAGCGGAATCTGGGCACTCTTTCCGGTAGCCCCGACGAATAGGAAGAGCGCTACAAAGCTCGCCAACGTCAATCCCATGGCAAACGGCGATTGCAGGATTGCAGGGTTCTCGGCCACCTGGGAGAAGATCTCCGTATACCGCAGAGTGCCGAAGGTCGCCGCCAGGGCGAAGAGGGCCATGAGGAATCCGGCATCGCCGATTCGATTGACGATAAACGCCTTGCGGCCGGCAAAGGGAGGGAACTCCTCCTTGTAGTAATAGCCGATGAGCAGATAGGAGCAGAGGCCTACACCCTCCCAGCCGATGAACATGACCAGGAAGTTGTTCCCCAGCACGAGCAGCAGCATCGCCCCCATGAAGAGGTTCAGGTAGGCGAAATATCTCTGATAACCCTCCTCGTGCCCCATGTACCCGACCGAGTAGACGTGAATCCAGAAACCTACGAACGTGACGACGAAGATCATGACTGCCGAGAGTGGGTCCAGCAGAAAGGCGAAATCGACGGTGAAATCGGCAAACACACCACTCGTGAGCTTCAGGGCTCCGGCCGGCAGCCAGACCCAGAGCACCTGCTCGAAGCCATGTCCGGCAGCGTACTCGGCGCTTCGAAGGTAGCTCGGGATCACATAGAAGAGGGCCAGAGCCGACGTCAGACCGACACTACCGACCGCGATGCCCGTAACTACCGGCCTGGAGGCCCGGTTCCTCAACACCACGCCATTGAGAAAGGCCCCCAGGAAGGGCAAGAGCGGGATCAGCCAAAGCGCTTGCATCGTCCGCTACCCCTTCAGCTCCGAAGCCTGCTCCAGGTCGGTGGTTCCCCGCAAGCGATACAACGCGACGAGGATGGCCAGGCCGACCGCAGCCTCTCCAGCGGCCACCACGATGACGAAGAGAGCGAGTATCTGACCGGTGAGATCCGAGTGCTGATAGGAAAAGGCCGCCAGGTTGAGAGTGACCGAATTCAACACCAACTCGATCGACATCAGGACCACAATCATGTTGCGCCGCGTCAGGATTCCGACCAGGCCGATGACGAAGAGCATGGCGCTCAACACCACATAGTGGCTGGTGGTGATCTCAAGCATGGGAATTCTCTTTTCGTTGCTCCATCGAACCGCAGGGTACAGTATTCATACCCTCGATCACTCCGTGCGCGCCAGGACCACGGCGCCAATCATCGCTACCAGTAGGAAGAGCGACGCGATCTCGAACGGCAACAGGTATTGCTGGTAGAGCTGCCACGCCACGGCCTCCACATTGCCCACGACCTCGCCATCGATGCTGACGAGAGCGGCGGGTGAGAGGTTGGCCGGCGAGAACTGGACGCCGGCCACTACCCAGCTAACCAGTCCGATGAACAACACCGCCAGCAGCAGTGCCGCCGGCCACTGCATTCCGTAGATCTTCGCGTCCTGCAGTCGATGCAGATTGACCAGCATGATGACGAACAGAAACAGCACCATGATGCCGCCGCCGTAGACGAAGATCTGTACGACTGCCAGAAACTCGGCGTGGCGCAGAAAAAACAGACCGGCCACCGCCAGGAACGAGACCAGAAGCGCGAACGCCGAATGCAATGGGTTGCGCGAGCTGACCACCAGGATCGCAGACAGCACGGCTAGTGCGGCGAAGAGGTAGAACAGCAGCGCGGTGCCGTTGACCAGCAAGAAATCCATGTCAGACGCTCATCTCCCGATCAGACGATCTCGTCATCCGTATAGGCGGGCCGGACTCTCCAGCCCTCCAACTCTGCTTTGTCGACGTAGAGGTTCTGCCACCGCTCGTAGCTCGCCAGCTCATAGGTCTTGCTGGTCAACCAGATCGACTTCGGGTTGGTAGGACAGGCCTCTTCGCACAGGCCACAGAACATGCACCGCTGAATGTCGATGTCGAAGCGATCCAGCAGCTTCTCCTTCTTCTCCGTCTCCGGATTCACTTCCTGGTGCCAATCGATGTAGATGATGTCGATGGGGCAATCCCTGGCACAGAGCGTGCACTTGATGCAGCGCTCTTCGTCGAGCCGAAACATGCCCCGGAAGCGGTGCGCCGGCTCCATGCGCTCTTCCGGGTACTGTACCGTCACCTTCTTCTTCAGGAGGTGCCGGAACGTGATACCCAGACCGGCGAACAGGTCGAGCAGCAGTATCTTGTCCAGGAAGCGCTTGATCCAGCTCATGACGTCGCCTAGAGGAGAGCAACCTTCCAGATCGAGGTGGCCACTACAGCGAGCAGCGCGGCGGGAATCAACCACTTCCACCCGAGATCCATGAGTTGATCGAAGCGGTACCGCGGGAAGGTCCCGCGAAACCAGATGTAGACGAACAAGAAGACCAGTAGCTTGATCAGGAACCACAGGAACCCGGCCAGACCTGGCGGCAGGAAACCCAGATCCAGAAACGACAGCCACTCGAGATTCGGGAAAGGACGCAACCAACCGCCCAGGAACAGGGTCACTGCCACCGCCGAAATCACGATCATATTAGCGTACTCGCCCAGGAAGAACAGGGCAAAACGCATACCGCTGTACTCCGTGTGGAATCCGGCCACCAGCTCGGATTCGGCCTCGGGCAGGTCGAAGGGGTTGCGGTTGGACTCGGCGACTCCGGAGACGAAATAGATGAAGAAGGCCAGTAGGCCGAAGGGGAAGAATCCGAAGATGAACCAGCGACCCTGCGTCAGTTGAGCTTCGACGATTCCGACCAACGAAAGCGTGCCGGCCATCAACAGTGGCACCACCAGCGAGAAGCCCTGCGGAACCTCGTACGAGATCATCTGGGCGGCCGCTCGCAGTCCGCCCATCATGGAGAATTTGTTATTGGAGGCCCAGCCCCCGAGTAACAGCCCGTACACTCCGATGGAGGCTATGGCCACCACCAGCAGCAGTCCGACATTGACATCGGTGATGAACCAACTGGAAGCCGGACCCGCGCTGGACGGCGGCCCGAAGGGAATCACTGACAGGATGAGCAGGGCGGGCCCGACGACCAGGCAGGGAGCCAGCACATAGGCCCATACGACGGCGCGATTCGGGATCACGTCCTCCTTGCCGAGGAGCTTGACGACGTCCGCGATCGGCTGCAACAGGCCCCAGGGCCCCACCCGATTCGGCCCCATGCGAACCTGGAGGAAACCCAGGATCTTGCGCTCGGCGAAGGTCGTGTAGGCAATGATCGTGAGCACGACGACGATCGCCGCGATGATCTTGAGAAACGGTACCACCGCGTAGACGTACAGCGTCTCGCCAAAAAACTCGACCATCAGACTCTCCGCCCCGTCCTCATCGATCCACCGCGCCGAGAACGACGTCGGTGGTACCGATGACAGCAATCAGGTCGGCGATGCGGCCGCCGACGACCATCTCTGGCAGCACCTGAATGTTGTAGAACGACGGTGGCCGGCCCCGACAACGATGAGGGTTCGGCGTGCCGTCGCCGACGATATAGAAGCCGATCTCTCCCTTCGGAGCTTCTACGGCGTGATAGACGTCGCCCTCTTTGGGCGCCTTCAGCACGCGCGGGCGCTTGGCCATGAGCGGCCCCTCCGGAAGCTTCTCGAGACACTGCTGGACGATCCGAACCGACTGGCGCATCTCCTCCATACGAACCAGGTAGCGGTCGTAGGTATCGCAGTTGTAGAACACCGGGACGTCGAAGTCCATCTGATCGTACATCTCGTAGGGCATCGCCTTGCGAACATCCAACCCGATGCCGCTGCCACGCAGCATCGGACCGGTCACTGCATAGTCCAGCGCCATCTCGGGCGACAGGATGCCGATGCCGACGGTCCTCTTCTTCCAGATCCGGTTCTCGGTCAGCAGCCCTTCGTACTCGTCGATCTTCTCGGGAAAGCCGCCGACGAACTCGGCGCAGCGCTCCACCCAACCGACAGGTAGGTCATACGGCTGCCCGCCTGGTCGCATGCAGTTGAGGGTCAACCGAGCGCCACAGTACTCCTCGAAGAGATCGAGGACGACCTCCCTCTCCCGAAAGGTGTAGAAGAAGGGCGTCATGGCGCCGATGTCGATAGCGTGCGTCGCCAACCAGAGAAGATGACTGGAAATGCGCTGTAGCTCCGACAGAAGCGTGCGGATGTAGCTGGCCCGAGGCGGCACCACGATGCCCAGCAGCTTTTCCACCGCGCCGACGTAGGCCAGGTTGTTCGTGGCCGCGGCCACGTAGTCCAGGCGATCGGTGTGGGGTACGTTCTGGAAGAAGGGATGGAGCTCGAAGAGCTTCTCGGTGCCACGGTGCAAATAGCCGATCACCGGGTAGCAGTCGACGATCCGCTCGCCGTCCACTTTGAGCTTCAGACGTAGCACACCGTGGGTGGCCGGGTGCTGGGGGCCGAAGTTGATCTCCATCTCCTCGACACCGAACAGGGTGTCGCGGGACAGATCAGAGCTGTCGACTTCTACCATGTGTCCTCTCGTGCCTCGCCCAGGAACCTAGGCCTCGTCGGGCACCGGCTCCTCCGGCTTGTCTTCCGGCGGCTCGGGCGGTTTCCATCCGGTGCCGGTGCCAGCCACCGGGCCCGCCTCGTCACCGTAAAACTCGGGATAGATAGCGGCCCCCGTATCGATTCCCTCCACGGGGAAGTCCTTCCGCAAGGGGTGGCCGTTGAAGCCCTCCCACATCAGGATTCGGGTCATGTCCGGGTGCTCGGCGAACCGCACGCCGTACATGTCGTAGACCTCCCTCTCCGGCCAGTTTGCCCCCTTCCAGACGGCGACAACAGACGGCACGTCGATTCCCTCCTGGGTACCGACCTTGAGCCGGATGCGGCGCGTCTGATCGAGGTTGTACAGGTGATACACAACCTCGAAGGGAGCCT
This sequence comes from Acidobacteriota bacterium, assembly GCA_030597375.1. Classification (GTDB taxonomy): domain Bacteria; phylum Acidobacteriota; class Thermoanaerobaculia; order Multivoradales; family JAHEKO01; genus JAUVRX01. The sequence goes on along the minus strand of JAUVRX010000002.1, from coordinate 2,861 downwards.
GATCGCGGTCGGGATAGTGAACGCCGCAGATATCCACCAACAGGGTGAAGCCGTGCTCCTCCTTGAGGCTCCGGCCAACCTCCCGTATGGACTGTCTGTCGATCTCGAGCACCAGCTCACCGGCGAAAGTGCGCGCCGCCAGGACACCCTCCCCGAAGCTGCTCTTCAGGGCGTCCACGAGGCCGTCACTCTCAGCCTCCTGCCATTCTGGGGCTGCCGGATCGCGCTCCCAGGGCTCCTTTCGAGCCTCCGCCTCGGCGACAGCCTTGGCCTTGGCGGCAGCCGCTTTGGCCTTGGTCTCCGCCTCCGCCTCGGCTGCTGCTGCTGACGAATCGGAATCCGGCGTAGCTGGCGCCTCCGACCTGGTCTCGTCCGGCGCTTCGGGCGCAGGTTGGTCCCCGGTTGGGCGACCCTCTTGCGGCTTGTCGTCCTGGCGCTCGCTCATTCCGCCTTACCACCGATCTTGGGCGCCGGGTCCATCTTCGGCTTCGCCACCGTCATCCGGTCGATCTTGCGCTGCAGATGCATGAGCCCCCAGAGCAACGCCTCGGGCCTCGGCGGGCAGCCGGGGACGTACACATCTACCGGTATCACCCTGTCCACGCCCTGGGTTACGGCGTACGTGCGATAGGGGCCTCCGCAGGTGGCACAGGCACCCATCGCAAGGGCCCACTTGGGCTCCGGCATCAGGTCCCAGAGACGTCGCACGATGGGCGCCATCTTCTCGGTCACCGTGCCGGCGACGATCATCAGATCGCACTGCCGGGGTGTGCCCCGAAAGACCTCGGCGCCAAATCGGCTCATGTCGTGCCTCGGATCGAGCGTCGCCATCATCTCGATGGCACAGCAGGCCAGGCCGAACTGCATCGGCCAGATCGCCGACCGACGGGCCCAATTGAAGACCTTGTCGTAGGTCGTCGTCAGGACGTTGGCCTCGACGCCGTCCATCAGGCCCAATTCAAAGCCCCCCGCCGCCAGATGTAGACATAACCGACCATGAGAATGGTCAAGAAGATCATCATCTCGATGAAGCCGAACAGCGCCAACTCGTCGAACATCACGGCCCACGGAAACAGGAAGATCGTCTCTACATCGAAGATGACGAACAGAACCGCGATCAGGTAGTAGCGGATGGAGAATCGGTAATCATGGGCCAGCGTGATCGGCTCGTTACCACATTCGTAGGGCTCACGCAGGGTTCGGCCACCGCCGTGGCGCAACAGCCGAGCGGTGACCAACACGACGACCAGAAACGCCATGACGACCAGCAGGAAGATGAAAATAGGGAGGTAGCTTTCCACAGAACGCTCGTCTCAGGCCCGCTGCCTGATGGTGGTTCCCAATCCGTTAATCAGTGATTCCTCGTCCCTGGTTCTCAGTCCCCGATCCCCATGGGGGCGAGTTGGAAGGTGTTCGATTCGAAATGCATGTTTTCTTCTGGAAAATAAATACCGCGGTAATTGTATCGGAGGTCCAAGGGGTGTCAAGAAGCCCGACTCGCGGCGGAAATCTCCCCCTCGCAGATGTGTCTCGATCACAGCGCTCCCGCCCATCAGAGTAGCAGCCCTGGATCCAGAATCTCGGTACCCTCGAGCCCACGAGCCTGCACCAGGACGCGGATCTCCTCGCCCATCCCGTCGGGATCGAGCAGCGTCATCGCCTCCAGCCGTACGGTCTGGGCGGCCTCGGCGAGGCCCTCGAAGACCCCGCAACTCGTCAGCCACGCAGCCTGGCGAGTCAGCGCGACTGTCTCGAGTCCCTGCCTCTCACCCTCTTCGATCAGGGCGGTGAAGTCCACGTGAGCGGTGAGATCCTGTTCACCAACACCGACCAGCGGATTGCGGTGCACCCTCTGCTGCCGATAGCAGGCCAGGGTGCCATGGGAGCGGACCCGGCGATCCAGGAGTTGCCGACGTGGAAATCCGTAGTCGCAGGTGACCAGCAGACCGCGCTCCAGCCTTTGCGCCATCTGCGCGTACAGAGGTCTCCACCGAGGTGAAAGATCAGCGATCTGTCCCGGCTCGAGCGATTCACGAGCATCTCCCAGTAGATCTACGAGGTCGGGATCCGAAAGCTCGCCCTCGCTCCATCGAAAAGAGCCGTCAGGTTCCAGACCCACCAGGAGCTCCCCCACTGCCGCTCCCTTGCGACCGATGAGTCGATGAATCGGCAGCGCATCGAAGAGCTCGTAGGAGAAGACGACCCCCTCCAGCTGACCGACCTCCACTTCTTCCAGACTGGAGAGCGTCTCCATCGGTGGCGGCAGCGGTCGCTGAACCCGATCGCAGCCCAATAACTTGCGCTCGAGCGCAGGTCCCAAAGCCTCGGCCAGACCTCGCAGGTGAGAACCGTCTCCGTAGCCGACTTCGAGAAAGTCAGCCGGACGACCGAGGACCCTATCCAGCCTGCCCAACATGCGGGCCGTCCCTCGCCCGAAAAGGGAGGAATAGGAGGAGCCGGTGATGAAGTCCCCCTCGACCCCTATGGCCAGCTCCTCTCGGCAGTAATAGCCACCCTCTCCATAGAGAGCCTCCTCCATGAAGCGCGCGAAGGTGATCGGACCTTCGACCTCGATCAGCGCGCGAAGTCGATCTTCAACGGTCGACATGAAGGGAGTATATGAGGGCCTGGGGGTTGAGGCGGCCGGACTCCAAGCCCTCATGCCCTCATGCCCTCATGCCCTCAAGCCTTCACGCCCTCAAGCCTTCACGCCCTCACGCCCCCAAGCCCCTTCTTGTTGCGTGCTAAGCTGCCGAAAATGCCTCAGACGGCGACACTTCCGGCGACGGAACGACTCCTGGAGCTGGTCGACGCCATGGCCGGCCAGCCGATTCTCATGCTCGTCGATCTGGTCGCCGATC
>JAUVRX010000250.1 GCA_030597375.1 Acidobacteriota bacterium | reverse complement strand
TGGCGAAGGCCTCCAGAAGGAGGTCGATCCCCTGGTAGACCTCGAACGTGCCGGCATAGCCGATGATCGGTCGAAGGGTCGGAAGCTCTGGAGGCTCTGCTGTGGCGGCCTCCACTGACACCGAGGGCTCCACCGTTCGGATCTCGTCGAAGATCGAATTCTCGATCAGGAAATGGGTGCCAGGGTTTTTTTGCCGTTCCACCAGGTTGGCCAATGACGGTGAGATGGTGATGACGACATCGGACCTCCGGAGGGCCCAGCCCTCGAGCTTCTCGAACATCCGAATGAGGGTCTTCGAACGGGTGAACTGGAAGTTGGAGAGCTGCTGCGGCAGGCTGGAGTGCATGTCGTAGACCAGCTTGTAGGAGAACAACGGCTTCAAGAAGGCGGCCACGAAGACCCCCTCCTCATGAGCGTGCACGAAGTCGTAGCGCCGCAGCAGCAGGCGCCAGGCGACCAAAGCGAAAAGGAAGACGTCGTGGAAGAGCTTGAGGAAAGACGGCCCGATCTTGATGTCGCCGAGAAATCGGAAGGCCGGAGAGCGGCTGACCGAGACCCTGGGAAGATCGACGTCCTGTCCCTGACCATAGGTCACCAGATCCAGATCCACGCCGAGCTCGGACATCACCAGACAGCGATGGTAGACGCTGAAGGGCGTTCCCCGCGGAGTGAAGAAGGGTTGGGGAGCGATGACCAGGCCCTTCATCTCCCGGCTCCTCCGAGGCGCTTGCGAATCTGCATCGCCGCCTGGTTTCTGACGAAGGTCGCGGCACCCAGGCCGGAGCCATAGGTCTGGAAGGTCGGCCCTGGTTCGGCCAGCAGCCTCAGCAGATCTGTAGCCGGCCGCTGTGGGTCGAGCGACTCCTCGACGACAAAGCCAAAAGAGCCGGCACGGGTCTCCTCCTTCGGAAAGGGCAGGGGATCGGATCCGGGGAGGTTGGGAATCCCTTTGGGACCGCCGCCTCGGAGCAGGGCTGATTGCGGCAAGAGAGAGGCCCGCCCTCCGTTGTCGCCCAAGAAAATGCTGTCGGGGGGCTGCAGTTGCAGGACTTCGAGGAGGACCCGACGGCGACTCGAGTGCCATTTTCCGAATCCCCAGGGGATGACCGGGAGCGCACCGGCATCCCGCACCCGGTCCAGGGTTGCTCCGAGAGTGTCACCGTCGGGCAACTCTGAGACACAGCCGAGGGCCAGGACCTCGAGGCTTTCGGAGGTGACAAGCTGGCGTCCGGCGACCACCAGCATCGGGTCCCCGGGCGGGATTGCGACGAGTAGGGATCGATCCTCTCCTGTGTCGGCTATCTCCAGGTTGGAGGGATCCTGGCGCTCGGCGCGCTGACAGAGATCGACGAAGCGATTCGTTCCGGAGCTCTCGGTCAGCATGAGGATTCCGCCAGGCGAGTCGTCGAGCCCGAGGGCGAGGCCAGCTGCTACGAAATTGTCCGCCGCAGCCCTGAAGAACCTCGCCTCGTCGAAGCACGGGTGGAGATGAACGTGCCCGTCGATGAGATAGGGAGGCCCTTTGAATTCCATGCTCATCGGCGACGAGGTCTCGCTGTTGCAGGCAATCTTGCCTGGTGACCCGGTTCCAGGGTGTAGCCGTCAGGAGAGACGTTAGCTACGAGGCGGGTTCCGGTCAATACCGGTCCCTGCGGTCGTCTCGCCGAGCCGTCGATAGGTCTCGGCGAGCCCTCGTTCCAGATCGTATCGCGGCTCGAACCCCAACAGGGAGCGAGCGCGCTCGATCGAGAAGGCCGTGTTGCCGGTGAAGAACCGCAACGACCGGCGCGAGATCGGCGGCTCCTTGCCCAGCGGCAGGAAGACCGCCTCGGCGGTGAGGGCCGCCGCCTTCAAGAATCCGAGGGGTACCGAGCGTGGTGGCCTGGCACCCGTGAGCCCGGCGATCCTGTCGACGAGGTCGCGAATCGTGGTGGGCTCGCTGTCCCCTACGATGACGATCTGACCGATCGCTGGCTGGGAGTCTTCGGCGAGAAGAAAGGCCTCGACCATGTCCCGGATGTAGATGCAGTGACGCAAGGTCTCGCCCCGACCGGCGATGACGAATCGTCCCTTGCCGATGGTTCTGAAGAGCTTCTCGGTTCGGCCGCACCCGGGGCCGTAGACCCAGACAGGTCGCAAGACGACCGCTTGAAGATCCCCGGCCAGGGCCCTGTCGAGGACCACCTCTTCGCCGGCCAGCTTGGTCTTTTCGTACGCCAGCTCCGGCCGACAGACTGTGGATTCGTCAGCCGGGGGCTCCTCGATCCTGCCGAAGACCCCGACGCTGCTGCAGTGGATGAAACGATCGACCCCCGCTCGACTGGCAAGGGAGGTTAGGGTGCTCACCGCGTCGATGTTGACCCGCCGGAACTCGGCCTCGGGCGTCGAGGCTCCGAGGTGGGCCGCGGCCAGGTGGAAGACGGTGCCGACGCCGGAGAGTGCCTCGCCCACGGCGGTCTCGTCACCGATATCGGCACTCAGGAGATCGAGGCCGGGTGACTCGGCAAGATGCCCGAGCCGGCTGAGGTCGAGATCCATGACCCTGACCTCCCGGCCCAGCCCCAGCAATGCCTCGGTCAGGTGGCTGCCGATGAACCCCCCGGCTCCGGTAACGAGTACCTTGTTGTCCGCCATCGATTCGAGACTCGTTTCAGGGGCGCCGCGCCACGACCGAGACCGCGTAGCCGGTGAAGGGAAAGAGAAGTCGGTCCAGCTTGGAGACGGCGTCGAGGAAGGGGAAGACCCGAGAGTAGAGCTTGAACTGCCGGCCCATGGTCCTGAGCTCCTCGGAGGATCCGGGTGCGATCCGCCCTTCGGGCCGCTCCTCGCTCGATTTCCCGGACAGGACCATGACGTAGGCAAAGTTGATCATGAGCTCGATGAGCTCTGTGAAGAATCGCGAGTAGCTCCCCGAGTCGATCGGCTGGAAGCCGACCTCCCTCACCATGGCCTGATGCTGCGGGATGGTGTAGCCGACGACCTTGTGTCCGTACTTCTCCGGAGTCATGCCAACGAGGTTCTTGAGTACCGTGAGCGGGCGCCAGTTGCCCCCGTTGGGAGTCGTCACCACCGTCATGCCGCCGGGTCTCGTGACTCGAAAGAGCTCCTGGTTGAAGGGCCTGCAGTCCTCCAGGTGCTCGTGAACGTCGATGCTGACGACAACATCGAAGGTGGCATCTTCAACAGGGATCGAATCGGCCCGACCCGCCCGGACCGGTTCTCCGAGGAAGGCCTCGATCTCCGGGATCTGGTCGGCTTCGTTCTCGACCCAGGTCCAATGGCCACCATGAGCCCGGAACTGAAAATTGAGAACGCCGTTGTTGTCTCCGTTGGTGATCAGCAGGCACTGTTTGCCGGAAGTATCACCGATCTGCTGCAGCAATAGCTCGAGTTTCTGTCGCTTCTTCAACGACTTCGAGAACATCTCGAGCTGCCAGGTCGGGCCGCTCACGGGCGTAGAGTTGCCCTCGTGTGCGGGGTCACCGGAAGCGTTCGAGTGAGTGGAAGAGGCCATTTGAAGCACAGCTGGATATGCGAGAATGGAGCGTCAGACGCGAGCAATCTACCATGAAGATTCTCTCTCGGCAGCGCCGAGAGACACTATCTCCACCAAGTCGGAAACTCGAGGCATGAACGACCACGACTCGTCGGATAGACGCCCACCACAGGCTCTGGGCGAGGTCGTTCCAGAGATCCAGGAGGTGAGGGCGAGGCGCCCGCGCTGGCGCAAGCTGGTCAACCTGGCCATCCTCGCGAGCCTGGTGGCTCTGGCAGTGCGCTATGTGGACTTCTCCCAGGTCTGGGAGTTGATCACTTCGGCGGACTGGCGATATCTGCTTCTGGTGTTGCTGCTGGCCACGACGAGCCGCTTTCTGATGGCCTGGAAATGGCATCTCCTCCTGGTCACCGCCGAGGTGCCAGCCGATTTCAGTAGCGCTCTCGGGGCCTACTACCGGAGCTCGATCGTCAGTCACATCCCTTTCATGGTCATCGGCGCGGACCTGTTGCGGATTCACTGGATCGGCACCTCCCGGGGGAAACGAGCTCCGGTGGCTGCCACGGTGGTCATGGAAAAGGCTTTGGGCCTCATCTCGGCCTTTTTTCTCGGTACGCTCGGCCTGAGTGTCATCCTGGCCTTTCACGGCCCGGAGCGAGGCTTGACCACGCCCCTTGTGGGTGTCGTGGGCCTGGTAGCGAGCTTTCTCCTCCTGGTGCTGTCGCTGCAGGAGGGCCTGCATCTTCGAGCCTTGCAACTCGTACAGAGGCTGGCCCCGGACAGGCTCGGCGATGCCTTGGAGAGACTCTCCACTGCCTACCGGCTGGTCGGTCGCCGGCGCTGGATCGTGGTCAGGGTGCAGCTCTTGACCATCGTGGAGCATCTCGTGCAATTCCTGATGCTCTATTTCTCGGGGCGA
>JAUVRX010000318.1 GCA_030597375.1 Acidobacteriota bacterium | reverse complement strand
CGGCGGCCCACGATGTCTTCAGGCTCTCGCCTGGACTGTTTTTCCGAGCTACCCAATGAATAGCAGAATCGCGTTCAACGTGACACACCTCGAAGGGTGGCTTCTGCTCAACCCTTTCGGGTGGGGGTCATCAAAGATCCATGTGTAATCGCAAGCGCCTACCGAGCACTCACAAAACGGCGGTTACTTAGCTCGACTATCGATGTTGTCCGCCGAGGCTTCGAAGACCCGTGCCTAACTGGATACATAGATGCAAGATCGTCCTGGTGAGCGTGCTGCCAGTTCTGCTGGCGCTGATTTCGGTTCCGATTCACGCTGGCGTCGAGCCGATGGCCATCGAACTTGCGGTCTTTGACCGCGTTCACCTGTCCAAGCAAATGCGCCAGCGGATTATTGCCGAGACCGACAGCATCCTTCTCGAGCTGGGCGCGCACCTGGTTTGGCAGGACGGACCCTCCGGGTATCAGGCCTACGTCCCGACGGATGCGATTCAGATCATCCTCTCGAAGTCTCGACCCGAGCAATGGGGACTGCCACCCAACATCATGGGCGAGGTGGTGCCGACAGGAGAACGATCTCGGAAGCTGGTGTTCGTCTTCCCAGCGGAGGTAGCCCGGCTCGTGGGCCTACCCGCCCCGTTGAATCTTCCCTACCGGGCTACGGAGAGCAGGCGACTGGCGAGAGCCCTGGGACGGGTCATCGCCCATGAGCTCGTCCACGCCATCGCTCCCGATCACACTCACGCCACCGAAGGCATCATGTTGGGGAGGCACGGTACCGCTACCCTCCTCGATCCAGAATTGAAGATCGACGCCTCCTGCAAGGCGGCCTTCAAGGCCGGGCTCAGTGCCTTCGACTCCTCGCCTCAGATCGACCAGAGCCAGCAGCACATCGCGAACTGGGCCTGACTTTCCCCGCGGCTCAGGCCCAGGATAGCTATTTCTAGTCCCCTTTGGCGAAACGCGTATCCGCTTCGGCAACGATGGCTTGGAGCTCTTCGAGTGTTCCCGCCGGGAGGGGCTCGCACCGGTGCTCGGCAATCGCCTTCTGGGCGATGTCACGGGCGTTGCTGAAGGCTGTCGGCTTGCCAGCGGCGACCCAGCCGGCATGGTTGTCGCGATCCAACAGTCGAGGCTGCCAGACGCTCTTGAAGTGGCGCAGGGTATGCGGGCTCGAGAGGTACTCCCCTCCGGGCCCAACGTCGTGGATCGTTTCGAGTGCCAGGGTCTCGGGTGTGATCTCGAAACCGCCCAACAGGCGCCTGACGTAACTCACGATCTCATCGCAGACGACGATCATCTCGTACGAGCAGGTGAGCCCCGACTCCACATAGCCCAGGTCGTGGACCAGGTTGGCGCCGCTGAGCGCGGTCCACAGGATCCACAAGGTGCTCTCGATGGATGCCTGGAGATCGGGCAACTTCGAGTCGGAGCAGCCTGAGAATCCCCACACCGGCAGGTCATAGCGATAATGCGCCAGCTCGGCCATCGCCATGCAGTGATGCATGAACTCTGGGCTGGAATAGGTGCCGACAGCCGATCGCATATCCAACGGACCCGAGCCGGACCCGTAAAGGAAGGGCGTTCCCGGTCTCTTGAGCTGGGCGATGGCCAGACCGCTGAGCACTTCGGCGTTGGCCATGGCGAGACTGCCGGCCGATGTGATCGGCGCCGATGCTCCTTCGACCGGCCCGGGTGCGTAGACGAAGGGCAGGCCATGATCGATCATCATCATCATCTTGCGCATGACGACGTCGGAGTGCTGCAGCGGCGAGGTCGGCTCCAGGTAGCCGAATAGGAAAGGGTTGAGCGCCAGCTCGTCCCGCCCACCGGCGACCGTCTGGGCCATGGCGATGATGTCGGCCAATCCGTGCTCGTCCCAGGCGGTGAAGACGATGGGCTTGGTCGTGTTCGTCATCATGGCGAGGAACGACTTGCGATCGGAGGTGGCAGGTGGGACGTCCGAGGCCTGGGCCATGGACATGACGAATTCGACATTCGGCAGCGAGTCCACCAGTCGGGCCGTATTCTCGACATCCGACAGCAGTGACGGCCGGCGCTCCCCGGTCTCCAGATCGAGAGTATTCGGCAGGTCCGAACCGGTACCGAAGTAACTGCGGTGAGCCTCCAGGTGCATCGCGGGCTCACCAGTTCGACTGCAGAGGACGATACGAGAGGGAGCGTGGAGCAACGCCTCCTCGATGACTGCGGGAGGGATTCTCACCAGGTCGCCGTCTGTCACCACACAGCCGGCACCTGAGAGCAACTCCAAAGCCTCCGCGTCATAGACCCGGACTCCGGTTCGACGGAGGATCTCCAAGGATGCCAGGTGGATCTGTTCGAGCTGGGAGTCGCTCAGCAGACGGTAACCGGAAGGGTTCGGATTCACAGCTTCTGCTCGGGACATGGATTTCGATCTCCTTTCAATCTGGTTCTGGCAGGCTTTG
>JAUVRX010000095.1 GCA_030597375.1 Acidobacteriota bacterium | reverse complement strand
GTCGACAATGTGCTCGAGGGCAGCGTCCGAAAGTCCGGCAATCAGTTGCGCATCAGCGCCCAGCTCATCAAGGTGGAGGACGGCTTCAATCTCTGGTCCGAGACCTACGACCGGGAGCTCGAGGATGTCTTCGTCATCCAGGACGAGATTGCTCGCAGTATCGTCGAGGCGCTGCAACTCACCCTGGCTCCCGGCGACGAGCAGTTGATGCAGGCTGGGCGCAGCACCGACATCCGCGGCTATGACTTTTATTTACGAGGGCGGGGCTACTTTCGGCGCCGAACCCGGGAAGATATCGAGTCGGCGCGCCGAATGTTCACCAAGGCCATTGAGATCGACCCGGAGTATGCGCCGGCCTATGCCGGCCTGGCCGACACCTACACGGAGTTCTGGCGCAACTACGAGAGTACCGATGAGAACCTCGCGCAAGCGGACCAGGCGAGCCTCGAGGCCGTGAAGTTGGATCCTGATCTGGCCGAGGCCCACGCCGCCAGAGGTTACGCACTGGGGCAGCAGCGTAAGTTCGATGAGGCCAGAGAGGAGTTCGAAACAGCGATCAGCCTGAACCCCAAGCTCTTCGAGGCCTATTACTACTACGGTACGGTGGCCTTCACGCAGGGAGAGCTGGAACAGGCTGCCGAGATGCTCGAGAAGGCCAGTGAGGTCGCTCCAGACGACATCAGGGGTCTACAACTCCTGCCTCAGATCTATAGGAGTCTCGGGCGCGAAGACGAAGTGATCGAAGCCAGCAGGAGGCGCTTGGGGCTCGCCGAGAGGCTTCTGGAGCTCGACCCCGACGATATCCAGTCGCTGCTCTACGGCGCCAATGCTCTGGCAACCCTCGGTGAGAGGGAGCGCAGCCTGGAGTGGGCCTCTCGGGTGCTGGAGATCGACACCAACGACGCCCTGGTTCTCTACAACATCGCCTGTTTCTATGCGCTGGCCGGAGAAGTGAAGCCGGCCCTCGAAGCCCTCGAGCGATCCTACGAGGCAGGTTTGGCCGATCCCGAATGGATGCGGCAGGACAGCGATCTGGACAATCTCCGCAACGAGAACCGCTACCAGGCGCTCATCGAGCGCATGGAAGCGGACGACTGATCGCCCTTCCGCCCACTCTTGGGGTTGAGGCGGTCGGTCGTTCCTTCCGACCGATCTTTGAGGGCTTGGGGGTTGAGGCAGCCGGCGTACCTTCGGCTGATCTTTGAGGGCTTGAGGGTCGAGGCGGCCGTCGTACCTCCGGCCGGTCCTTGAGGGCTTGAGGGTCGAGGCGGCCGTCGTACCTCCGGCCGATCTTTGAGGGCTTGAGGGTTGGAGCGTCCGGTAACTCCGCCGGCCGACCTTTGGGTAGTGGGGCATTGAAGCGGCCGGACCTGTGCCGGCCGGGGTGCGCGGGGGTGGCCAGGATTCGCGGGGGAGAGCCTCGTGCGTGGTCCAAAACCACCAACGGTGTCAGACTCAAGACCTCAGGACCACAGGACCCCAAGACCACAGGACCCCAAGACCTCAGGACCCCAGGATTGCGGGCCAATTCACCGGGCTCGGCTACGGAATCGAAAAGAACCGTCTGGCGATGAGTGTCACAACAAGACAGGCAAGGATGTAGGAGAGGTTGATCCCGGCCCGAGCCACCCACGGGCGGCTCGAGAAGTCCATCCTCACCGAACGTCCGAGGACAACCCCCACGCCAAGCAAGAAGAACCACGGTGTGAACAGGAATGCTACCGATCCCCGGACGGCCATCGTGACCAGGTCATGCAGGGCGCCGCAGAGAATGAACGTCACGACCAGTGCAGGCGCCCGAGGCAAAACGCGCCGCAGTGGAGAATCGACGTATCTCCCCAGGTAGTATCCGAACACCGGGTTCCAGTACTGCCAGAAACCAGCGAAGGTACCTGCTCCCAGAGATCGATGGAGCATGTTTCGGAGAGAGCCGGAAGAGCCGGCCGGCACTCCGTTGCGTCTCTTGATGTACTGGGCGAGAGTCACCGTTTGCCGATGGCGCTGTCCATGTAACGCAAGCCCGTCTTTCACTGGTTCCTCTTCCGATCCTCGATTCTGGCGCCCCCACCCAGCCCTTACGCCCCTACGCCCTTGAGCCCTTGGGCCTTCAAGTCCCCAAGCCCTCAAGCCCTCACGCCCTCAGGTTCCGATCGTCAGGGGGAACCTGGAAAGCTGTTCACGAATGGTGGTAGCGGCTGAGCAGGAAGTCGATGCCAACGCCCATCATCTTCTCCCAGACCTCTTCAATTTCGGGACTGTACTCCGGGTCGTATTTCTCGACGGATTCCAGCAGGCTGTCGAGCCACAGGTCGTAGAGCTCGGTACCGACGTCGAGATCCTTGGCGCTGTGCCGTGCCGCCAGGTGGGAGAGGTACCTCGCTGGACCGTTCTGCGGGTCTTCCGAGGCGAGCAGGATCAGGTAGAAGGAAGCCCTCAGAAGTCTCTTCTGGCGGTGAAAGTCAGTGTTGGCGAGTTTCTTCCGGACCTTCGGCGAAGAGGCGAGGAATCGCTCGTAGAAGAAATCCAGGAACTCCGGGTTGGCGTCACAGCGACGCAGGCTCTGTTCGAAGAGCTCGATTGTTTTTTCGTCCACCGATTCCTCCTGCAGCAAGTTTGGCAGGCGCTATTCTAGGTGAAAACTACGAGGTGTGTCCCGGCCTGTCAACCCAGCGATCCAGTTCGATCTGTTCGGCAGCCCGCCGGATTCCATGGAGCATATTTCGGAAGACGAATCCGTGGAAGGGTAGGACGGAGTACCAGTAGAGGATTCCGAGCAGACCCTTCGGTTTGAATCGAGCGATCTGATAGAGCTGGCACCGACCAGCGAATCCCGGGACCGGTTCGATACGGAACTCCAGTACAGCTTCCCCGGGGACCTTCATCTCGGCTCGAAGTTTCATCCAGCGGTCACGCTCGAGCCCTGCTACTCGCCAGAAATCGAGGGCGTCGCCATGCCGGATCACTTCCGCATGGCGCCGGCCACGGCGCAGTCCAGGGCCTCCGAGAAGACGGTCGATGAGCCCACGGAGTTGCCAAAGGGCATCCGCCGCATACCAGCCGTTCTGCCCACCGATGCGGCAGATGGCCCGAAACACTTCCGGGGCCGATGCGACCACCTCGGTCTCCTCACGGTGCTCGAAAGTCGTGCCACCGGCCCAGTCCGGGTCCCCTGGGATTGCCCCTGCGTCGGTCCAGGAGGTCTCGACATCGCCCTGCTCCAGCTTGCCGAGAGCCTCATCGATGGCCTCCCGTACTCCGAGGAGTCGCTGGGGCATGAGGCGCTTCGCGGCGTCATCACGGCAGACGACGCGATTGCGCAAGCTCTCGGCGAGTGGGCTGGCAATCTGGTGGCTCAAGGGGGTCACGAGGTGGATCCAGAGTGAGCTCAACCGGGGCGCCAGCACGGGAACGGGAATGACCTGGCGGTGGCGCAGCCCCAGGGCGTCGGCCATGACTCCCATCATGTCCCGGTAGGAGAGGATATCCGGGCCGCCGATGTCGAGGGTGCGGCCAACGGTCTCCTTCATCACCAGGGCGTCGAGGAGGTATTCGAGGACGTTACGCACGGCGATGGGCTGACACTCGGTCTGGACCCAGCGCGGCGTCACCATGACCGGCAGTCGCTCCACGAGGTAGCGCAGGATTTCGAAGGAGGCCGATCCCGCACCGATGATCATGGCCGCTCTCAAGACGGTTACGGGGACCGGTCCCGAAGCCAGAAGCGTCTCGGTTTCTCGCCTCGAGGAAAGGTGCTCACTCAAGCCCTCACCGGTCTCCCCGAGACCGCCGAGATAGAGGATACGTTCGCACCCGGCCTGGGCCGCGGCGGTGGAAAAGGACCTCGCCAGCTCACTGTCCCTGGAGGCGTAGACAGGCCCGGCTGCCAGCATGGAGTGCACCAGATAGTAGGCGGCGCTACAGCCGCGCATCTGTTCGGCGAGGAGGGCGGTGTCGCCCACATCGCCGGCGACGATTTCGACTGCGGGCTCGTCCGCCCACCTTTTCGACTCCAGTTTCTGGGGGCTTCTGGCCAGGCATCGAACTCGATAGCCTCGCTCCAGCAGGCGGGGGACCAGCCGGCCCCCGATGTAACCGGAGGCTCCGGTTACGAAGATCGGCTTGGCGACGACGCCAGTCGGGCTGGAGATTTCCATGCTCAGGTCGAGTTTACAAAGATCGCCAGAAGTCGATCGTCATAAGCTTCCGCGGATGGTTCGCGGCTCTCTTCAGGAGGCTGCTGACCTGCTGAGGCTGATGGTCAACGCTCAAATAGCTTCTTGCGCTTCCTGATCAACGCGTAGACCCGGCGCGGCTCGTCAAAGCCCTTCACCTCCCGCTCTCCGAGGTCGTGGAACTTGAAGACCTTGGAGGCCATCTCGTGCGTCGCCTCACAGGCGATGATCGAGCCTGTCTTGTCGTTTGCGAACTTCTCGATGCGGAAGGCGAGCACCACGGGTTCGCCCACCATGGAGAGTCCCATCGCGTTGCCCTCGCCGTAGCCGGCCATCACGACGGTTCCGGTCGCCAGGGCCCAGTCCACATGCAGTGGGAAGCCATCCACCTGCCAGAAACCAGGAACTTCGGCCAACTCTTCGGCCAGTCGGCCGAGCTTCAGGGCCGCTTCGCAAGCTCTGGCGCCGTGATTCTCCGAGGTCTCTTCCTCCCAGAACGCGAAGATTGCGTCTCCCTGGAACTCCTTGATCGTGCCTCCCAAGGAGATGACCTCTTTCTCGAGCCGCTCGAAGAGTCGGCCTACCGATTCCTGAAGGGCAGAGGAGGTGGCCTGCTGCACCAGGACCGTGTAATTGCGGATGTCCCCAACGAGCACCGTGAGTCTCTTCACTTCATCCACTTTCATCGTCAGCTTGGAGAACTCGGAAGTAGGAACTTCGGTGTCGCTCGGTTGGTCTCCCTCGAGACGGAAGGTGAGCTGCCTGCCGATGGTCGGAGTCTGGCCGACTTGAATCTCGGTCTGGAGATTCGGGGACAGGCGCCGACCGTCCAAACGGGTGCCATTGCGGCTCACATCGCGGGCGAAACAACGGCCGTCCTGATCCTGGGTCAAGATGCAGTGTCTGGAGGAGACCGTCGGGTCGACGAGGAGTAGGTGACCGGCAGACTCTCGGCCCGGACGGAATCGCCCGATCTCGAGTCGATCGAAGAAAGGGTAGCTCGCGCCTTCCTCGTCACCACCCACTTGCACCAACCGCTTGGGAGGATGATGGGTAGGTGAAGGTTCGATGTAGCTTTCTACTTTGATGTCCTCACTCACCGCCGACGCTCTTCTTCAGTCTGGGCCTAACCTTTCAGGCGAGCCACTTCGTCACCCAATTCGCGGACTCTCTTGGACATGGTCTGGACGATTCTAAAGGCAAGTGAGGGATCTTCGTGAATTCTCTTCAAGAAATTCTTCTTGTCGATCGTCAAAACCTTGACCTCACCCTGGGCCCGGAGGGTCGCGGAGCGCACGTCGTGGTCGAAAATGGCCATCTCGCCCAGGAACTCTCCTTCCTCGGCGACTCGGAGGAGCGTCTCGTGGTCGTTCGTCCCCATGAGGACATCCACTTTGCCTTGCTGGATGACGTACATGACCTCGCCCACATCGCCCTGTCGGGTGATGATCTCTCCGTCCTGGTACACCTTGCCGAGGGCTCCCTTCTCGATGGACTTCTTTTTCATGGATGGCTCCTTCTGACCGGGGCTGCCGATGCCAGTAGCTCCCAGCATAGGCGGCCCAGGAATCTGGGATGCAGGGTGCGGGTGAAGATGTCCTTGTAGGGCGCGCTGCCTGTGAACATGTCCCAGAGCACCTGGCTGATGTCCTTATGTCGCTCCGGAATGCTCTGCTCTTTTTGCGTCATGCGGAGCATCGCACGGCGCGCGAAGGGCAGCATCTGAATCACCTTGGTGGCGCTGAAAGTGACCTTTCCGATGGCGTTGTCGCGGCTGATGGATCGGAGGACGGGCCAATAGTGGCTTCGGAAGTCCTCTTCGGAGATGCCCTCGAATACGGCTGTTGTCGCACAGGCCTTGGCCGTTCGGTAGGCCGCTCCAATCCCGTCCTTGAACAGGCGGGTGACCCCACAATCGCCCACGAAGACGATGCGGTCGCCGTAGGGTTGGATCGCCCCCTTGACCGCGATCTTCGGTGAGCACTGGCAGGATCGGGGCTCTGGTTCCCAATCGTCCGGCATGCACTCCTTGACCTCGTCGGAGTTGAGAAAGGCATCGACGAGCTCTTTGTCGATCGCTTCTCCCAGAAGGCAGACGCTGGCGTAGTCACCTTTCGGGATGATGGCTGCGAACTCCAGTCTGGGGATATTGAGGAGAAAGACATGCATGGAATCGCCCAGCTCCTTGGCGATGACCTCCTCACCGAGGAAGTACTCCCTGATGAAGGTCTTGGTGGTCTGGGGAGGCTCGTAGCCGAAATCGAGATCCTTGAAGAGCTTGAGTGCCGGTGAGTTGACGCCGACTGCGGCGACCAGCAGGTCGTAGGTCTTCGGTTCACCGCCTTTGACACTGATGGATGGACGACCGTCGTCCATGGAGATCTGAGTAACGCGGCCTCGCGTGACCTTGGCTCCTCTGGCCACAGCCAGCTCCTCCAGGTGATGGTCGAAGCTGCCCCATTTCCGTACCTGGATGTCGCGAGGCCCGGCGCCACGGTAGACGGCCGCGATGCGTTTCTCGTCAACGGGAGTTTCGATGCGCACCGTTCCTACATCCATGTGGAGGACGTAGGACTCGATACCCCTTTGCACGACGGTGTCCGGGAGGTTGATGCCTTCCGCCGCCAGGTTCTGCACCAGCGTTTCGGAGATGATCCCTCCGCACATGTTGCAGCCGCCAGGTGCGACGCAGGAGAAGTCCCTGGGCTCGTAGATCTCGATTTCGATATCGAGGTCGGCCCGTTCGGCCATCTCGAGCAAGAAGTAGCTCGCGAAGGAGCCCGCGGGACCGCCGCCGATCACTGCGACCTTGGAGCCGTCCACCAGTTCGAGTTTGTCCTGACCGGATTGGGGATTCGAGGCTGCCATCGCCACTCCTTTCGTCCGCCGGGCACACCTTTGATGCCCGATCAGCGCCTATAGAGCCCACAGATGGCAAGCGGCTTCGGCATCAGGCCTCGAGCCTGGGCCGACTTGCCGTCCGTGCTTCGAACTCGTCTGCTTGCCTAGCAAGGTAGTTGTTCGCGGGGTCCAGCGCCACACCATTTGGGGTAGTGCATCTCGCTATCCGTTTGGGTGGGTGAAACGGATGCGATACAAGGGCGACGCTGTACGGCCTCCGAGATCGAGGCCTTCCCCGGGCTGAGTCTCTGGCCGAGTGAACCGGAGTCGGCTCTACCTCACGCCCGCGCCTCGAGCACCATGTTTGTTGGGGTCTCCGTCGCACGTCGTACCTGGGTAAACCCGCCCTCTTTGAGCACTTCGGTGAGGCGCTTTTCTCCCGCCTGAGCCCCGAGTGCGAGTCCGACCTCCTGGGCCTTCGAAGCAGGCACACAGACCAGCGTTGAGAAGGCGTAGTAGATCTGCCCCAGAGGATGGCTGTTCTCCTCGAGCGAATCGCCTGCGGCAGGCTCCACCACCATGAACGTTCCATCAGGGGCGAGGCTGTCGAGAGCGTGTGCCGCTGCGCCGACTGGGTCCCCCATGTCGTGCAAGGCGTCGAAAATCGTGATCAGATCGTAGTTCTTCCCCGGGTACTCCTTCGCCGTCACGACCTCGAAGATCGTGTTGCGCGCCACGCCGGCGGCTCGAGCACGCTCACGAGCGTGATCGATCGAAGGCTCATGGAAGTCGAATCCATGAAACGTCGAGTTCGGGAAGGCCTGCGCCATGATGATGCTGGATGAGCCGTGCCCACAACCGATGTCGGCCACCCTGGCACCACGTTCGAGCTTCTCACGGACTCCATCGAGCGCCGGTAGCCAGGAATCCACCAGACTCGCGGCATACATCGGCCGGAAGAAACGCTCGGTCCCACAGAACAGGCAGGGACTGTGATCCGCCCAGGGTAGACCGGCACCACTACGGAAGGCGTCAGTCGCCTTCGGTTCATCGATGTACGCCGACATCACTGCCTGGAAGAACCCCTGCATGCAATGGGGATGGCCCTCAGCAGCGAAGATCACGGCCTGTTCGGGAGTCATGGAGAACTGAGTCGTCGCCGGGTCGTATTCGACGTAGCCACCTGCCGCGTTGGCCGAAAGCCACTCCCGCACGTAGCGCTCCGGCAGGCCGGTGTTGGCGGCGAGCACGTCGCTCGTAGCGGGACTCACCTCGGCGAGCGCGCTATAGAGATCGAGGCGATCGCCGATATAGGAAAGGAGCAGACCCATGGCGCCAGAAACATCGCCGATGACTTTGCCCTGAAGCTCTTCGAGCTTCCCTTCGTCCAGATTGTCGATACTCACACCCATAGCAACCTCCTCCATTCTGCGTACTCCTGGAACTGCGTCCCAAGGTCTGCGAATTCGACCGAACTTCCAAGTCGGCGTGCGGCCGTGGTTCAAGATTCTCTCGAGAAGCCTGCCGCCACTATATACGATCGCCGCTTTACGCCGGTACCAGTCGGGCCAGCTATTGATCGCCGACCGAATCGATCTCGCGAGCGGCTGGAGACGGTCTCGGTTTGACCTGCGGACGTGTCTGTGCAAGCGTCTGAAATTGGAGTGTGACCAGTCATTCCCGGGAGGCCACGTGGACCACGCTGAGCTCGTTGAAGTTCTGAAGGATCCAGCTTTCTATGATCCGCCGGTCGAGCAGGTGGAGTTCATCCAGACCCACATCTCCTCGGTCTTCCTGACGGGAGAGCGGGTCTACAAGCTGAAGAAGCCCGTCAACTTCGGCTTCCTCGACTTTTCGACGATCGACCTGCGAGAGCGCTACTGCAGGGCGGAAGTGGAGCTCAATCGCCGGCTGGCTCCCGAGGTGTATCTGGGCGTCGAGCCCGTGACCCGCGACGGTGGCCAGCTTCGGATCGGAGGAGAAGGTGAAATCGTCGATTGGCTGGTCGTCATGGGCCAGCTCGACGGCGAGCTCCTTGGAGGCCGTGTTCTCGAACGAGGTGAGCTCACCGAGCGTCAAATCGACCAGGTGGTGGAGCAGCTCGTGCCGTTCTATCGGAGCGCCCGCACCGGCGAAGGTATCGATCGTTGGGGCACCCTGGAGGCGGTCAAGTACAACACCGACGAGAATTTCGCCCAGACCCGGGAGTACATGGGAAAGCTCGTTTCTCG
>JAUVRX010000083.1 GCA_030597375.1 Acidobacteriota bacterium | reverse complement strand
TGTCACGGGACAGGTGCACCCGCCCATCATCCGTTCCCGCCCACAGCAGTCCTTTCGTTTGTTTCGATTCCTCGAAAGCGAAGATCGTGTCGTAGACCTCGACGCCGGTGTTGTCCCAGGTCAGGTCACCGCCCGAGTACCCTTGCTTCTGTTCATCGTTGCGCGTCAGATCGGGGCTGATCACCTCCCACGACTGGCCCTGGTCGGTGGAGCGATGGACGAACTGGGAGGTGTGGTAGAGGACGTCCGGGTCGTGAGGCGAAAGCCGGATCGGCGCGTTCCATTGAAAGCGGTAACGCAGGTCCTTGGCGGCCTGCCCGATGGCGAGTTGGGGATAGGCGTTGATTTCCCGCTCCTGGCCGGTGGCGTGGTCGTAGCGGCTGATGGAGCCGCCGTAGCACCCGGCATAGGTGATGTCTGGATTCCGCGGATCGACCGCCACATGGCCGCTCTCGCAGCCACCGATCACATACCAGTCGTGGCGAGCGATACCCGAGGAGGAAGTGCGGCTCGGCAGCGAGACGCAGGAATTGTCCTGCTGGCAGCCATAGACCCGGTAGGGGAACTGGCTGTCCACGGTGACGCGATAGAACTCCGCGGTGGGTTGATTGCCCTGGGTGGACCAGCTCTTGCCGCCATTGAAGCTGACGTTGGCGCCGCCGTCGTTGCCGTTGATCAGATTCATCGAGTCGTCAGGGCTGATCCAGAGATCGTGATGGTCGCCGTGGGGTGCCCGGATGTAGGAGAAGCTCTTGCCGCCGTCGGTCGATTTCCAGATGCCGGTATTCAGGACATAGACAGTCTGCGAGTCCCGTGGATCCGCAAAGACGTGGGTGTAGTACCAGGCCCTCTGCCTGAAGTTCCGGTCGGGGTTGATCAGGTGGAACTCATCGCCGCCGTCGTCGGAGCGAAAGAGGCCTCCCTCGTCGGCTTCGACCAGGGCCCAGACCCGGTTCGAGTCGGCAGCGGAGACGCTGACCCCGATACGCCCTTTGAGCCCCTCAGGCAGCCCCGCGGTCAGCTCGTCCCAGGAGTTGCCGCCATCCCTACTTCTGTAGAGGCCACTCGATTCACCACCGCCCATCAGGGTCCAGGGTTTACGCTCGGCTTCCCAGATGGCGGCGAAGAGTATGCGGGGATTCGCGGGGTCCATGGCCAGGTCGACCGCCCCCGCCCGGTCGCTCACGAAAAGGACCTTCTCCCAGGTGGCGCCACCGTCACTGGAGCGGAAGACCCCACGCTCCTCGTTGGGACCGAAGATGTGTCCGAGGGCTGCGACATAGACCAGGTCGGGGTCATTGGGATGGACTTGGATGCGCGCCACCTGACCCGCTTCCTCGAGGCCGATGGGATCCCAGGTCTTGCCGGCATCTGTCGAGCGAAAGACGCCGTTGCCCGGCGAGATGTTGCCTCGGGGACAGGCGGAACCGGTCCCAAGGTAGATTACATTCGGGTCCGAAGGTGCCACCGCTATGGCGCCGACCGATCCGACCGCGGAGCTGTCGTCGGAGATGTTCCCCCAGGTCACTCCGGCGTCGGTGGTCTTCCAGACCCCACCTCCGGTCGAGCCCATGTAGTAGGTCTGCCGATCGCCGGGCAACCCGGCGACGGCCGTGACCCGGCCGCCTCGGAAGGGACCGATGTTGCGGAACTCCAGAGCCTCGAAGATGGGCTCATCGAAGCCCTGTACCGGTTTGTCGATGTCGTCCTGGGCGGCCAGCGTGGGCTGACCCATTACCAGGAGTGTCAGACACAGGAGAACCACTCTGGATGCCAACGTACACAGGTTGAGATCCGACCCGTTGTGCTGTGAATGCATCACGCCCCTCCGCAAATTCAAAGACTGCTTGTGAGTTGAGAACATGCCCTCCTCCGAGAGGTGGTCTCGAAGTATATCTTCGGTCTCGGCACCCTGGCGTCGGGTCAGAGCACCCCCATCACCATGGCGTCGGTCAGGTAGGGATTGTCGAACTTGGCGATCTCGCCTGCCGCTTTACCGGGGATGGGCAGGAGTCGTGCGGCCAGGGGTTTCCGAAGTCTGTGGGAGAGTGCGGCGACGTCTCCGATGATCGCAGCCAACGTATCGGGTTGGATGTCACCCGGCAGCGGTACGACGTCGAGGCCGGTGCCGCATACCGCGGAATAGAGGAGGAGATCGTTCAAGGAGAACCTCCCTTCGGCGGCACGCTGTGCCAGACGAACGTCTTCCAGAACGGGCAGCATCAGCCCCGAGTAGCCGCACCTGGGTATCGACGCCTCCGAGATCGCCCCGGTGATCGTGGCACAGGCTTCGAGGGTCGAAGGGGAGCCGAAGGGCAGACCTGTCAGCCTTTCGATGCCGGTGGCGATGCTCGCGTCGAGCCCCGGGGCTGGACTCATGTCGATGCCCAGGAATCTCCTGGAGTGTTTTCGGGCCAGCGCCGAGGCCAAGGCAACCAGCGGTTGCAGTTGTTCTTCGAAGACCTCCCTCAGTCGAGATCGAGCCGCCTGTGGATCGGTGGCGCTGCTGAAGGAGAGCTCGACCAGGCGCGCCGACTCGAGGCCGATGCTGAAAGCCGGTTCACCGGCATGGAAGGCGACCGGAAAGAACGGGGTGCCGGCGGGAATGTTCGCTGCCGCGGCGAATCGGAAGTTGGCTTCCCCTCCTTCGAGCGCCGAGGCCAGCGCCGACATGACACGAGCTGCGACTCGCTGAGCCCGAGGATCGATTCCACCTTCGGGCGATGCCACCGAGATGCTGAAGCTCAGACTCGAGGTGGTCTGCATGAGCTCGGCGGCCCAGTCGGCGATGGTCCCGGCCGTGCCGCCTTCGTGCCCGAGCGGGCCGATCGCGACGAGAGCGCTCGACTCCGCGACGAGCGAGTCCAGCCGCTCCAGTGCCGTCAGAGCACGAGCCAGGGAATGATGATCGGCTGCGCCAACCAGCGGCTGAGTGGCGATTCGAACCGTCTGCACCTCGAGGCCGGTGTCGAGGAAATCGTCTCGGGCGGCAGAGAGGAAGGCCAGGTCCTCTTCCAGCACCCCCACCTCCTGCAGAGAAGAGAGCTCTCTTCCAGTTGTGATGGTACGGATTCTCAACGGCGGTCCGGCGTTCGGGCCTACTCTGTTCTGTGCCATCGGTGATCCCGCCTGCGGAGAATTCGAAAGTGCGGGCGAGGCTATTCGGGGGCCGCTTTCCGCCCGATCCAATAACCCTGGGACGGCCTTCCGCTCGACAGGTCGAAGGCGAGCCACCTGCCCCGAATCTCGCCGTTCTCGGAGTCGAACAGCCCTTTGACGGAGGCGACGGCGCCTTGGCGCGAGTCGATCATCTGGAGCTCCAGCCTGGTCGCCACCAGGGTTCCCCGAATGGAGCCCTGCTTCCCATTGCTCAAACGGTAGGTTCCGGTCACCAGGAGGTTGTCTGCCTCGAGCTCGAAGATCCCGTAGAGCTTGATCGGCTGGGCTTCGATCCTCCAGACCCCGGCGATGCCGCCGCTGCGAGCCTGCCGGCGCTCTTCCTGCATTTCATATTCCTGCACGATTCCCGACAGGCGGCGCATGCGTTCGTACATCCGCTGCCGGGCTGCGGCGCTCTCCTTGGCGCGTTGACAGGCATCCTCGATCGCCACTCCGACCTCCTCCTCCAGCCGCGAAAAGCTCGACAGCGAGGAATTGGGGTCTTCGATGAGCTCGTCGAGCTGTGTGTTGAGTCGCTGCAGCTCGGCGGCGGCTTTCTTCTCGCGGGATCGAGCCCGACCATAGGTGGCGATCTCTTCGTCGAGCAGGCCGGCCTCGATCGAGAACGAGCTCTTGAGACTGGCCGCGTTCTCAGCCGGTGTGGCCGAGGCCGGGAGCGATAACCAGAGGAGGAGGCAAGACAGCAACAGCTTCGCGGTACGCATGCTTCTATCCTAGCTCGAATTTCCGACCTGCCGCTCGGTGTGGCGTTCGGCTGCGTTCTGTCTCCGGCTGTAACGAACCTCCCCTTGGCGAGACGAATCTCCACCGCTCGTTGATGGGTGGTGGAGTCCGGACTCCATGAAGCAGCCGTTCACGATCACATTCCTACGAGGAGACCAAGTATGAAGCGAAGAAAGTGCTTCGTCGGAGGCGCCTTGCTGCTGTTCCTGGCAGCGCTGGCCACGAGCGCCGTCGGCGAGACCGCGCCCCTGACCCTGATGAACAAGTCGCTGAACCCCGAGGACCGGGTACTGTCGTTCGATCTCTGGAACACCAGCGGCAAGGTGATCACCGCCTGGCGGCTGAGTCTGGCCTACGATGACGGCTCCGGCAAGAGTCGGCGTTCCGTGCTGGATCAAGACTTCGCCTTTGCCGCCGCGAGCCGAGGAGATACGGCCGTGGCAAGTCCTGCCATCGGCATCGAAGGACCCATCCTGCAAGGTGAGGTGGTTTCATCGCAGTGGGCCGTCGAGCTACCCGAAGGTCGGTCGGAGGCCTCCGCCCTATCTCTACGCGTGGTGGCGGTGGTATTCGAAGATGGCAGCTTCGAAGGCGACCCGGAGGTCTCGAGGGCCATCCTCGCGGCGCGCTCTGCTCGCCTGGTGGAGATGAAGAGGACAGTCGCTTTTCTGAGCCGGGCTCGATCGGTCGGGCGGCGTGGAGGCTCCATCGAGAAGAGCCTGGCGGACAAATCGGCCGCTCTCCGCCTGGAGAGTCAGGATTCGTCGCTGTCCGAAGGACTTCGCCGTGAGGTTGCGGCTCAGCTGTCGGCCACCAGGCTGGAGATGGCCGAGCTGCTCGCCAGCCTCGAGACATCGGTAGCGGTCGACGCAGTGGCTGGAGAAGCCGGCGCCATCGACATCGCCATCAGAGGGCTACAGGCACAGGTCGCAGCTGCCGAAGGCAGCAGCCATGCGGCACGACTCTCAGAGGAGGTGCAATGATGCGATCGCATCTGTGGATTATGTCGGGCGTTGCCGTCGCGGTACTGTGGTTGGGTGGATCGACGGCTTCCCAGGCCCTCTGCAAGGGCTCTCTTTGGGTAGCTAGCAGTAGCTCGGTGATGTCCAGAAAATGCCCTACGCCCACCCTCCGGAGGACTTGGAGAATCGAGTGCCGTGACGCCTGTGAATATGTGACGACGACCTTCCAGGAAAGCCTCGCGGGCTTCGGAGTCTGTCTGCAGGACCCGAAATGCACGACCGGCATCACCTGCCTGCCGATCGCGGGGGGCGACATCCAGGCCCACAATCCGCCATCGCTGTCCAGCAGCATCTTGAATCGAGGCGGGCGCTATCGCATGCCTCCCTGTCTCCGACCAGGCTGTTTCACCAGCAGCGTCAATACGATGACGGTGTACTGTGACTGTGACGGGGACCGATCCTCGCGATGGTGTGCGGAGAACGACCCGCTGATCCTCAGCCTGGGCGACTCGACCTACCACCTGACCGATCGCAGTGGTGGCGTCGTGTTCGATCTGGGAGCCACCGGCATCGCTCGTCAGGTTCCCTGGACCTCTTCGATCTCCGACGAGGCCTTTCTGGTGCTGGACCGCAACGGTAATGGCATGATCGACGACGGAACCGAGTTGTTCGGCGATGTCACGCCGCAGCACCAGACCACCAGCCCCAACGGATTCGAGGCCCTGGCCCTGTACGATGACACCTTGAATGGTGGCAACGAAGATGGTCGTATCGACGCCATAGACGACATCTTCGGTCGCCTCCAGCTATGGACCGATCGGAATAATAACGGAGTGTCCGAAGCCATGGAGCTGATGTACGTGTCGGATTCCGACGTCGAATGGATCGGCCTCGGTTATGGGCAGAGCGATCGGGTCGATCGCTTCGGTAACGAGTTCCGCTATCGGGGTCGGGCCGGTCTCGAGGATGGACGAACGAGGGTGATCTGGAACGTGTTCCTGAATGCTGAATGACGGAATCGTTTCGATCGAGCCTGGCTCATGAATCATTCGGGCTAGAATTTTCAATCACACCGGAGACCGGTTGCCCCGATCAGGCGCCGGTCTCCGGGACTCATGTCAGGAGGCGACAAGATGCTTGGCTTCTCCCTTGGGACCGTTCTGGAAGTCCTGATCGTACTGCTGGTTCCCGCAGCGACGGTCTTTTTCGGCGACCGCAGCTCGTCGCTTCCCAGCCGGTTGGCGCTCGGCCTGGGTCTGGCGAGTGGCCTTCTCTTTCTGGTGTCGATCGTCTGTGAGGCCGGCGGCGAGGCCGAATACCTGATCGCCGCAACGGTCGGTATCGGCCTCGGAGGTCGGCCGCGGCTCACTTCACCCTGATGATGAAGTAGGTGCCGAGAAACTGCGGGCGGTTGTCACCACCGTGATTGTGGTTGCCGTTGACGTTGATCTTGAGATCGTGGGTGTGTCGGAAGCCCCGGTTGCCTGACGAGTCCAGGTAACGGGGGCTGCCGGAGACCTGATTGACGCGATTGGTTGCGGTGCCGCGGTGATTGTGTTGGCCGTCCATCCTGATCTCATTGGAGCCCCCCGTGACATTGAGCTCCTCGGCAGAGGCCACGCCCATGATGAAACGATTGTCCATCAGGTTGGGAAGCGTCTTGCCATGAAAGGATGAATTGGCATCGTCGACGACCCGGCCATCGCATGGGAGCCAGCCCTGGGGAAGGGCGTCGAGGCTGCCGGCGTAGGCGAGGATGGCACCGACTGGAACTCCCCTCAGGGCCGAGCTGCCGCTGCCGGCGCCAGCCTGATCGGCCGGTGCCAGACTGCTCGGGTCGGGCTGAGCGAGAAGGCCGAAGGCGCCGAGGGCAGATACTCCTACGATCAAGGCTACGAGCCAGAGTCGGTTCGGTCGTGTTGAGCTTCTCATGCGATTCTCCTTGCCGCCGCTCGACAGGCGGTCCGTTCAATCGTGTGTCGTCCCACCGAGCCTAACAGCTTCACCTCGAACAGGCCCCGGATCTCCGCTCTCCAGGCGCCTGGCCCACTCGCTCTCGATCTCTGCCTGCCTGTCCATGCCCTGCTCGAGGAAGATCGTCGCCAGTTGCCGGTGGGCCTCGGCGTCATCGGTGAGGTCGAACAGGAACAGGGAATGTCCCAGGATTGTTGTTGGCTGTCGAGTCGCGAGCCAGGCGTACGCATCCGGTTCCGGCCAGTAGACCCCCTGAATGTGGGTAGCTGACACAGCCAGAAGGGCCCGTCTCTCGATCCTGAGGTCCAGATTCGGATCGCCACTGCGGTCTCGATTTGCCCTGTAATACACCGGCAGGTAGCGGATGCCGTAGGCCTCGGGATCGGCATTCCCGAAGTAGGAGAGGTAGAGCCCGTCGATGTCCTCACCCTTCAGATAGTCGTCCAGGTGCCGCAACTCCTGTCCCCAGTCGAGGTTGGAGTCGGCGAGGTAGTCGATGGCCGAATCCGGATCGCCGATCAGTTGATTGAAGTAGGCGATGTAGTGTGGGTAGGCCTTGGCGGTGTCGACCGCCAGCCACAGTGCCAGGAGGCAGACAAGCAGGCGCGGCCCGAGTGTGGCCCGGCGCCATAGGCGTCCGCCCGCCTCGCCCGCGATCAGGAAGAGTAAGGGGAAGATGGGCAGAATGTGCCGCAGCCCGATCTGGAGATCCGACAGCGAGGCGATGAAGAAGAAGAGTGCCGAAGGCAAGACGAGCCAGAGGGTGACGACCTCCCGGTGTGGCGAGCTTCGCAGCGTCAGGAGTGCGATCGCCAACAGGAGCAGGAACGGAATCGGAGTCTTCAGCACAAAGGCAACCAGGAAGTAGATGGGCGATCCACTGTTGGACAGTCGCCCCAGTAGATAGTTCTCGTGCCCGGCGGCGCTGTGGAAGAGGACCTCCTTGACGGAGGTGAAGAAGGCACCGAGGTCCCCGAAGTAGAGGGTCGTGATCACCAGCAGAGATGCCGCGAGGCAGAAAGTGCCGTGCTTCAGGAAGACCTTGCGGGCTGGTGGTTGCTGGCGCCAGGTCCAGGCCAGGATGAAGAGAAAGGTGGGCAGCAGGATGACGGCAGATCCCTTGGTCGCCAGGGCTATGCCGAGCCCGATACCCGTCACTGCGGCACGCCGGGCAGACGGGCGCTCGACGTAGCGGTACAGGCAGAAGAGTGCCAGTGGAAACGCCAATGCGATGGCCAGGTCCGTGGTGGCAAGATGGCCGTGCGCCAGGATCAACGGGCTGAAAGTGAGCGTCAGAAGAGCGATGACGCCGGCGGGAGAGCCGAAGAGTCGATCGCCCCACCACCAGAGAAAGCCCCCGAGCAGCACCGACAGCCCGATCACCATCAGACGGGCCGGCATCAGCATCTGATCGGCGGGCACACGGTTCTCGTAGAGGAATTCGACGCTCAGCGGCCAGTAGGCCGGCATCGATCCGTCGGGATTCGAGCCTGCCGTCTCTACTGGCAGGAACAGCAAGGGCAGCGCTTCGATCAGCCTTGCCAGCGGCGGATGCTCGCGGTCGATGTTGTAGTGACCTGTCTTCCACAGGTAGTGACCCGCCACCAGATTTGGCGGCTCATCCATGATTCCAGAGTCGTGGCGAGCAGCTCCGAAGTTCAGGCCGAAGAGTACAAGAAGGAGCAGAATCGGTAGCAGCAGTCCGAACAGCCTGGATCTGCGGACGGCGGCGGTGCTGGATGGGTTCGAGCTCATCAACCCTCGGGTCGGCCCTCAGGGCAGGTATCGGTTGCCGAAGACGACGGTGCGGATGTCCATGGACGGCCCCATGTTAAGGCATCGAGCGGTGACATAGAATGTTGGAAATCCACTGGGTCTGTTGGGCTTGCATGCCGCGACAACGAAAGGAATGCCACGATGAAGAAGCTACTCATTCTCGCAATACTGATGGTAGGAGCTACTGGAGCCTGGGCCGGAGAGCTGGCGGGAGTCACCATGCCGGACTCGGTGCAGGTGGGTGACGACACCCTGGTACTCAACGGCATGGGCCTTCGCAAGAAGGCCATCATCAAGGTCTATGTCGCCGGCCTCTATCTGGCAGAGAAGAGCGGTAATGCGGGCAGCATCCTGGCCGCCGACAGCCCTCGCATGACCCGCATGAACTTCCGCTACGGGGTCAAGGCAGGTCAGCTGTGTAATGGCTGGGAGGAAGGCCTCGAGAACAACATTTCCAGCCCGACCTCCGAAGTGACACGGCAGTTCGAGACGCTCTGCGGGTATATGGAGGACATGGAGAAGGGTGAGGAGATGGTCTATACCTACCAACCCGGCAAGGGGACTACCGTCGAAGCGAAGGGAGAGGTGAAGGGAACCATCGAGGGCAAGCCCTTCGCCGACGCTCTCTACTCCTGCTGGATCGGGCCCGAACCGCCCAGCAAAGCCTTCAAAGCTGGGCTTCTGGGAGACTAGTGGACTGTACGCTCAAACGGATAGTGGATGTGCGAGTCATCGGGTTCGAGATCAAGGCGCGCAGACGCAGGCATAGCGGGACTATGTCGAGGAGGCGCAACGCCGAGATCGGGCCTGAGGACCGCTCAGGCGCTAATCGTTTGAGCGTACAGTCCACTAGGGCCGCCCATGGCTTGACATCGTCATGATCGAGTCAAGTTGTATGGGGCACATGAATGCCGCTAGGCTTCGACGAGCTCCGAATAGAGGCCGAACAGCACCAGGAAGAGAAGGGTCGCGGCGATCAGTGGAGCTGGGTTGGAGGGCAGGATGCCATTGGCGCTACCTCCGACATCGCCAAGGATGGAGACGGTTCGGCCTACCCAGGACCGGACCATCGGCCAGGTCAAGGCGGTCCCCACCGCCAGACCGACGGCACCGGCTACCAGGGCGATTCTCTCCACCGTGCGGATAGGTCCAGTGACTCGCTCAGCGGTTTGCAGCAGGCGTTGCTGGCGAGCGCGAAGCCAGATGCGTCCCGGATCGGGCAACCGAGGGAGGCTGGGAACGGCTCGAGCTTCGATCTGGAGAAGGTTGTCGATCGCCACGGCATCCGAGCAGGACCGACAGGTGGAGAGGTGTCGGTTCAGCTCTTCGGTCAGGCCCTCGGACCGCGTCGCTTCCAGAACCCTGTCTTCCAGCGTGCAC
>JAUVRX010000261.1 GCA_030597375.1 Acidobacteriota bacterium | reverse complement strand
GCTCCTGCAGGTCTCGGATGTGCAGATGTTCCTCGAGTCCTACGCTCCTCAACATCAGGGCTATGAGAGGCTCAGAGAACAGCTCGCCTACTACCGAAAGCTCGCACAGGAGGACGATTGGCAACCCTTGGATGACTCACGGGTCCTCGAGGTCGGGGACGACTATCCGCAGGCAGATCGCTTGCGACAGAGGTTGAGTCTGACCGGCGACCTGCCTCGAACCAACGCCGCGGGAGCTCCGATCTACGATGCGGAGCTGGCGGCGGCGGTTGTACGGTTCCAGACTCGACATGGTCTCGGTGCCGACGGGATCATCGGTGAGAAGACCTTTCAGCAGCTCAATCGCCCTTGGAGCGATCGGGTGGCCCAGATCGCCGTCAGCCTGGAGCGCTGGCGGTGGGTTCCAGACGACTCGGAGGATCGGATCATCGTCGTCAACGTCGCCGCCTTTTTCATGCGGGCCTTCGGTGATATCCATCGTCCCGAGGTCAGCGCCTTCGAGTCGCGAGTGGTCGTCGGCAAGTCCTACAGCCGATTCCGTACACCCATCTTCAACGGAGTGCTCCAGTATCTTGATTTTCGCCCCTACTGGAACATCCCCACGAGTATCGTCAGGGGCGAGATTGCTCGTCATCTCGACGAGCCAGGATACCTGGACCAGCACGATTACGAGATCGTGCGCGAGTTCGGTCACCACGTCGACGTCCTGCCCGCTACTCGAGAGAACCTCGAGTTGGTCAAACAGGGCAAGCTCCATTTACGGCAGAGACCCGGTCCCAAGAACGCGTTGGGTGAGGTCAAGTTCATCTTTCCCAACGAGCACGCCGTGTACCTCCACAGCACGCCAGCCAAGACCCTGTTCGCCAGATCGAGGCGTGACTTCAGTCACGGTTGCATCCGAGTCGCCGACCCGGTGGACCTGGCAGAGTGGCTGCTCTCCGATCAACCGGACTGGGACCGCCAGGCCATTGAACGGGCAATGGCGACGGGTGGGCCGACGAGGGTGCGGATCACCCAACGAACGCCGGTCTGGATTCTCTACGTCACCTCTCTGGTGGATGCGAAGAGTGGAGACCTGTACTTCTGGGACGACATCTACGGCCTGGACGCAGCGCTGGCGGAAGCTCTAGGGCACGACCTCCGTAGTGTTCTGGCGGAAGGCAAGAGCTGAGCCGCTCGTCGAGCTCCAGCTGACGCTGCGGCACCAGCGAGAAAACGGCCAACGGCGACCGAAGTCCCCGGTGGCCGTGAGGCATCGAATGCCGTGGCGTTGATCAGTCCTTGCCGTAGCGGCTCTTGAACTCCTCCTGAGCGGCTTTTCGCTTGGCCTGCTCCTCCGGGCTGAGGTTGCCCGTGTACCAGGCGTGCTCCGGTCGCGCCAGAAGCTCGTCGATCGCGGCGGTCAGCTTCTTGCCGCCCGCGACGATCTGGGGATCGTCGGAGTGGAGGCTCCTATCGGCGATCTCCCGGAGCTCGGGAATGAACTTGCTGTACCAGTGCTTGGCCACCTCGTAGAGGCCATGCCAGTGTGTGTAGTCCGGCGCCATCATCGAGGCCCCATGGCGAGCGACCCGGCCCTCGTGGTGCCAGATCTCCCACCACGTCCACTCCACGCTCTCATCGAACTGGGTCTCGGTGATCAGCCCGTTCTCCTTGAGGAGCTTCATGAAGGCCATGCCTGGCTTGGCGAACTTGGAGTTGTAGAGCTCGATGACGCCATCGTACTGTTCGTAGAAATTCTCGACGTAGGACCCCGTGTGGCAGACCGTACAGACTTCCACCATGTTGGCCCGACGCTCTTCCCAACCCACCTTGGCCATCTTTTCGAGACCGAGCTTCTTGTCGGAGACTTCGGGCCGAATCGAGGCCGGTGGGCGGTTGTTCCAACTGATCCTGAGGCCCACATCATGGGTCACCGGGACCAGTTTTCCGCTGGAGGTGCGCACGGCCGACATGTGGCAGGTGGCGCAGGTGGGCGCTGCGGTGTAGTCCTCGCCGAGAACCCACTTGGAGCCGCCGAGATTGAGATCGTCCTCGTGCGCCTTGTAGGCGATGCCGTGCTTCGACTCCTCGAAGATCTCCATCTGTGGGTGGTCCGGTCCCAGGTGGCACTTGCCGCAGTTCTCAGGGCGACGGGCCTGCTCCGCGGAGAAGGCGTGCCGCTGGTGACAGGCGGTGCAGGCGCCGTGAGAGCCATCGGGGTTCACCCTGCCCATGCCGGTGTTGGGCCAACCGGTTGCGGCCAGGGAGCCGTCGTCGTTGACTTCGACGATCCCACCATGGCACTGCTTGCAGCCGCTGACGGTCAAGGCCGAGCCACCGTAGAAGTTGGTGTCACCTTCGACGATGTCGGCCAGGAAGTTGTCCAGGGAGCCGAGGATGAGGCCCGCCTTGGCGTGGTGACTCTCGTCGAACTCGGCGACTTCCTTCTCATGGCATCGGGCGCAATCCTTCGGTGAGACAATGATGCTGATCTGATAGCCGGAATGCTCGAAGGCATCAGGATCTCCGGCCTCCGCTTTGTGGCACTCGTAGCACCCGATATTGCCCCGATAGTGTTTCGAAGAACCCCACTGGTCGTAGATGCCGGCAGTCTCCGTTGCGTGGCACTCGAGACACTCGAGCGACACCTCCGACATGCTCGTCGGTGTCGTTTTCTGAGCCATTCCCACCGCGGCCATCATGAACCCAAGAGAGATGACGACGAGGGACCTTCGCGTAGCTTTGCTCATCAGATCTCCTTTCCCTGGCTGAAAATCTTCCGACGGTGAGAGTCCCCTAGCAGTTGTTTCTCTCACCGTGCGCGATCAGATCTTGAACGACGTCCATAGCCATATCTTGCTGATGTCGACGGAGAATTCGTCGGCGTTGTAGAAAGCGCCCTTGAACCCGAAGCCCTGCTTCCAGGGAGCCGTGTACCCGAAGTTGAAGTCGAGCTCATCGCCGTAGTTGGCGCCGCCGGTGTCGGCACCGAAGGAGTGGTAGACGACGGTCCATGCCACCGGTCCTACCTTGCCGAGCAGTTGCAGGTAGAGATCCTCGAGGCCGTCGACCGGGGTTCTCAAGAATCTGTCGGCCCAGCCGTTGAATTTGTGCAGTGTCGCCAATGGGGTGCTGAATTGGCCATCGGTCACGCTGCCGCCGAGGACTTCGTAGCCCACCTTCACGGTCACTGGCTTGAAGACCCCAGCTGCCATCAGGAAGTAGTAGGGCACGTCGACCGAGTTCGGATTGTCTGCGTAATCCCCCTGTTGGGCGTACTCGAGCTCGTAGAGCACTGAAGCGCTGTCGGTTACCGCATACTTGCCAGCGAACTCGGCACCCCAGGTCGAGGTGGAATTGCCGAAATTGTTGGTCTGTGTGTAATCGAGCAGGTAGGTGTAGAGGGTCAACTTGTTGGTCTTGCCGAGCTTGAAGCCGACATTGAACAGGTTGCTCGACATTTCAGCAGTGGCCCCGGTGATCCGATTCACCTGGTCCACATAGCTGTAGAAGAAGTCGACCCGTTTGAGCGAGGAGTTGGCGAAGGTGAAAGCGTCGAAGGACTGGTGGTGTTGCCTCCAACCGACGTTGCCGACGTATCTCTGATCCCCGATGAGGATCTCCTCTCGACCCACCTGCAGCTTGTTGGCGGCGTTCTGCCATTGCAGGAATGCCTGATTGAACTTGGCGATCTTCGGATCGGCGACTGTGGGTCTATCGGTGACACCGTTACTCAGGGTCCCGAATCCGGCGTTGCGGTAGAGGTCGTTGCCGATGACGCTCACCCACTCCCCTTCGAGGAGGAAGCTGAGGCCTTTCCAGGCCTCGGACCGGTACCCGAGAGCTGTGCGTAGAGTGGAAGCGTGAGCCTCCTTATCGAAGCGATCGCTCTCGTCTACATTCTCGTAGCGATATCGGAGAATGAGGTAGGGCTTGCCCTTGGTCACCGCTTCGCCGAAGGTGAGCTCTTCTGGCACTTCTTCCGGCGCTTCCTCGGCGATCAGGGGGATGGCAGGAGCCATCAGCAGTGCCACCAGGGCACCGCACATCAGTAGGCGCGTCATGGAATTCCCCCTCCTCTTGAAGACTTCAACCCTAACAGAGATGGAGACTGCTTTCAGCTCCTAGTGTATGGAGTGGAGCAGTGGGCTGGTATGACCGAAATCAGGTTATTGGCAGTGAGGCAGTGAGGCAATGAGGCAGTGAGGCAAT
>JAUVRX010000303.1 GCA_030597375.1 Acidobacteriota bacterium | reverse complement strand
TGTCCTGCCGCTGGAGGAAGAGCTGTCGACCGTCGCCGGCATCGATACGTTGAACTCCTATGCTCGAACCGGCTTCGGCATGTGCAACCTCACATTCAAGCAGGGCACGGACATGGATGTGGCCTACCGGGAGGTGCGGGATCGAGTCGAGCGGGCTCGGATCCAGATGCCCGACGACGTGGAGCAGGTCTTCGTCTACAAGGACGATGCTTCCGGCATCCCGATCTTCTTTCTGGGCCTGGCCATCGATCCGGCTGTGGTCGACGTCTACAACCTGATCCAGGACGAGATCGTCCTACCGCTGCAACGCATTGACGGAGTGGCCTCCATCGAGACCCACGGCCTGGAGGAGAAGGAGATCCTCATCGAGCTCGATCGGGAACGGACCTCGGCGGCGGGATTGAACATCTACGAGCTGGCACAACAGCTTTCGGGTGACAACTTCACTCTCTCCAGCGGTACGGTCTACCAAGGGGACAAGAAGCTGCTCCTGCGGTCGGTGGCCCGCTACAACAGCCGGGAAGAGCTGGAGGATCGTCTCGTGGCACCGAACGTGCGGCTGCGAGACATCGCCACGGTCACTTTCGATCTGCCCGAAAAGACCTATCGGGTGCGGGCCATGAGCAAGCCCGCGGTGGCGATGGCCATCAACAAGGAAGGCGACGCCAACACCCTGGAGACGACCCGTCGGGTAGAGGCGGTGGTGGAGCAACTCAAGCAAAACCCTCGCCTGCAGCTCATCGAATTGACGGTGCTCTTCAATCAGGGCCAGGTCATCAGGGAGTCGCTGGACACGATGTTCAACAGCGGCAAGGTGGGAGGAATCCTCGCTCTCATGGTGCTGCTTTTCTTCCTGCGCCGCGTCCGCATGACCCTGATCGTCACCCTGTCGATTCCGGTGAGCATCGTCATCGCTCTCACCGTCATGTACTTCGCGGGAGAGTCCCTGAACATCCTGACGCTGTTGGCCCTGATGATCTCCGTGGGCCTGCTGGTGGACAACTCGGTCGTGGTGGCCGAGAACATCTTCCGATTGCATCGCGAAGGGATGCCGAGGCGCCAGGCCTGCATCCAGGGCGCCGGCGAGATCGCTTTGGCCATCATCATGGCAACGCTGACGACCATCGTCGTCTTCCTGCCGGTCTCCCTCGTCGAGGGCATGGGGCAGTTCTTTCTCCTGCGGCTCTCCATCCCCATCTCGGTGGCTCTTCTAGGCTCCCTGCTGGTGGCCCTGATCTTCATTCCCCTCTTCGTCTACACGACTCTGCCCGACAAGGAGACCGAGAACCAGAAGAAGGCTCATCCACTGTTCAACGGGCTCAAGAAGGCCTATGACATCACCTTCGGCAGGCTCAATCAGTCCTACATCAAGATGTTGGCGGTCTTCTTGCGACGACGGTTGGATCTCGTATTGTTGTTGCTCGCGATTTTCGGTCTGACAGCTGTCCTGCCCATGAAGCAGACGAAATTCGTCGACGTGCAGGACGAGGACCGCGGCGGCTTCGAGATCAACGTAACCTTGCCGCAGAACACCACCCTGGAGGAGGCTGAGGAGTATTTCCTGGTCGGCGAGAAGATCATCGAGGATATGGCGGAGGAACACGATCTGGACGGGTGGTTCATCCAACACCGCAGCACCTATGGATCTTTCCAGGGCTGGTTCAAGGAAGAGCGAACCAACAAGGTGAGTCCCAAAGAAGCGACGAAGCGGGTCAAGGAACTGCTGCCCGAAAGGGCCGGCGTCAAGCTCTTCACCAGCGAGGACCAGCAGGGCGATGACCGGCAGGGGAAGGGAACCCACACCTTCAAGCTCGAAGGGGAAGATGCCGGCATTCTGGAGACGACGGCAGTCCAACTGGAAGAGATCTTTGCCTCGGTGAAGGGTGTCGTCGGTGTGAAAAAGGTCGGCGACAACACGCCCAGCGAGATGGCTCTGGTGCTGGATCGGGAGCGCATGCAGGCCCAGAACATCAATCCGATGGTGGTCTCGGCCGTCGTCGGCTATGCGCTACGAGGCCAGACCCTGCCCCGGTACCACCAGGCGGGCAAGGAGATTCCGGTGGTCGTGCGCTTCAGGGAGGAAGACCGGGACTCCCTCGACGAGCTCAACAACTTCTGGGTACCTACCAATGATGGCGCCTATGTACCGTTGTCCTCTCTTGCCGAACCCCGCTATCTGGCCTCGGCTCAGCGCATCTTTCGCACCAACAAGCGCACCTCGCGGGAGGTCACCCTCGAGCTTCAGGAGGACGAGGAGGAAGCGACCCGGGCCCGTCTCATGGCTCTGGCCAGCCTCATCGAGCTGCCCGAAGGCGTGATCTTCGGCATGGGCGAGGGCATGCAGGGCCTGAGCGAAGACCTGCAGAACATGCTCTTCGCCGGCGTCATCTCGGTGATCTTCATCTACCTGCTGATGGGCTTCCTGTTCGAGAGCTTCATCCTGCCGCTCTCCATCATCCTCACGATCCCCCTGGCCAGCCTTGGGGTCTACTGGGCCCACTTCATCTTTCGGCTGAATATCGACTTCCTGGGCGCCGTGGGCCTGATCCTCCTGGTGGGTGTGGTGGTGAACAACGGCATCGTGCTCATCGACTACGTGACGCGGCTTCGACACGCAGGGCACAGCAGGCAAGAAGCTATTCTCCTGGCGGCCGAGCGGCGCTTCCGACCGATCATGATGACCGCTCTGACCACCATCGGTGGCATGATTCCGTTGACCATACAGGGGGCCTCCAGCATCGGCCTGAGCTACAAGAGCTTCGGCCTGACTCTCATCGGCGGCCTGACCACGGCGACGCTCCTGACCCTGCTGGTGGTGCCGGTCTTCTACACCTTCTTCGACGACGCCCGCGGCGCGGTGAGCGGAGTGCTGAAACAAGCCATGGGCAAGCGCCACGCGAAGGCTGCCACCGCACCTGAACCCTCCTGACCGACGGTTCGCAATCTCACCGTCCGATGTAGGGGAGGGGCTTGCCCCCTCCCGCGGGAGCCCGCAAGGGGCTCCCCTACAGAGTTGCGGCCGGGCCCCGGACCTGTGCCGGCCGTCGTATGGAGATTCCATCATTTCCACCGGTTTGAAGCGGCCGGCCCTGTGCCGGCCGACGGCTTGGGTTCTCCCTATCACGATTTGA